>JAAEQP010000794.1 GCA_024231375.1 bacterium
CCGGTCCCACCAGGGGAGGTTGAAGCCGAAGTTGCTGTTTGATTCGGCGGGTTCGATCGAGTGGTGGACACGGTGCATGTCGGGGGTGACGACAATGAGGCGCAGGATGCGGTCAAGCCCCAGCGGAATGCGGACGTTGCCGTGGTTGAACATGGCCGTGGCGTTCAGCACGACCTCGAACAGGACCACGGCCAGAACCGGCGGGCCGAGCAAGACGACGGCCGCCATTTTGATGCCCATGGAGAGGACGATCTCGACGGGGTGAAACCGCAGGCCGGAACTCACATCGAGGTCCAGGTCTGCGTGGTGCATCATGTGGAAACGCCACAACATGGGCACGGCATGGAACATGACATGTTGGAGGTAGATCACCAGGTCGAGGACAACCACGGACAGGACGATGGACTGCCAGTAGGGAAGCGGATTCACGTTGAGCAGACCCCATCCCCGTTGCCGGGCGAGATCCGCTAGTCCCACGGCGGCAATGGGGAAGAACAGTTTGACCACCAGCGTCGAGACGACCACCACGGAGAGGTTTCCGAACCACCTCAGCGCCTTCGATGAAGTCAGGGCCCGGCGCGAGGACGCCAACTCCCACACCGCCATGACGGCGAATACGCCGAAGAAACAGCCGAGGCGAACTAGGGCTTCGTGTTGCATCAGACGTGTGTCCCTGGCCACGTACAGGTCAACCCGCGACGCCACACGGGGCCGCGGGTTGTGACTCGAAAACACTCTGCCTACCCGCCGGAATGGCGTCCGGCGTCGGCAAGGTTACTTTTTGTTAAGACGCGCGATGACCTTGGACGTCATGTCGATGGCCGA
>JAAEQP010000795.1 GCA_024231375.1 bacterium
CGATCCCGGTCGCCAAGATGCACATGCACACGGGCGTGACGCTCTCGATCAAGAACATGAAGGGCTGTCTGTGGCGTCGCAGCAAGGTGCAGCTTCACATGTTGCCCCCCGTCGAGGGCAACGACCACAAGCCCATCAACATCGCCATCGCGGACATGGCGTCCGTACTGCGTCCCCACCTGGCGATTATTGACGGCACCATCGGAATGGAAGGGCTGGGCCCCAGCGCCGGAGACCCCAAGGCCCTGGACGCCGTGGTGGTGGGCGCCGACGCGTTTGCCGCCGACTCTATCGCCTGCCAACTCATGGGGACCTCCGCCGAGGTCGTTCCCCATCTGGCCATCGCCGCTGAGCGTGGCTACGGCGTGATCGATGTCGCCGCGATCGACGTCGCCCCTGAAAACTGGCGTGATTGGGTGGTTCCCTTCGCCGGGGCGCCGGGCAACATCAGCATCCAATTCCCCGATGTCACGGTGTTCGACAACAACTCATGCAGCGCGTGTCAGTCCACCGTCCTGCTGTTCCTGAAGCGGTACCGCGACCAACTGTTCGATTACTTCCCCGACATGGAACACCTGAACCTCGCCATCGGCAAAGGCGAGCAGGATCTGCCCGAAGGGACCCTTTGCATCGGCAATTGTACGAAGCGTCGC
>JAAEQP010000796.1 GCA_024231375.1 bacterium
CGCCATGAGGTCGAGGAAGTTCTTGATCGTGGCCCAGCGCTCCGGTGCGCTGTATTGGTGATGGTTCAACTCGCGGTCAAACCACTCGACCGCGATGAGCATCTGGCCTTCGCCGCCGGCTTGGAGGACTTGAGAGTATTGCCGCTGCACCTCCTCGGGCGAAGGTGACCCGCCGTACCCGACAATCTGCGTGGCGCTGTGAACGGGCTTGCCGGTGAAATCAGCGATGGCCTTCGTGAGGAATCCCGGGCGGTAGCCTCGACCGCCATGGCGCGTCGCGAGCGCCTGCCCGGTGAATACATCAACGTAGGGTGCAAGATCGCACCACCGCTCGGCGCAGAGGCACGACAGTTCATCCGGCCCGAGAAGCTGTGCGTCGCATCCCGAGGCATCGATGGCCTCGCGCAACCGACGAAACGTGTCGACGAGTTGATCGGTGGCCCAACTCATGTACGCGATCCACCGGTGGGGATTCGCATCGTCTGGCCCGTCCGGAAGACCGTACTGCCCGCCGCCGTACTGTTCGCGCACCTGTGCATCCAGCCTTCCCCAAATCTCGGACTTGCGCTGGGCCTCGGGAACGATGGACTTGATGTAGCCGTAGTACGGTTCGTCCGCCACGAAGAAGTACACGATACCAGGCGTTTCGGCGTACTGTTCGCATGCCGTCCTGCACGTCGCCACATAGCCATCGTGCCAGACCGGGTCGATCCACTGAAGGGCATCCTCCGGGACCTCGCCGCCGTAGTGCTTCTTCCGATAATCGAGTGCCCCGTAATACAGATACACGCACGCTTCAATGCCGCGCTTCGCGTACTCGGCGTAGACATCCTCGCCTCGCCAAAAAGGCACGGTGCGCGTGGCCTTCAGTTGGTCGAACTGTTCGGCATGGCGATAGTGCCAGCCGTATTTCATCCCCATTTTGCCGAAATGGGCTGCGTCGCTGTTGTATTGCCAGGACGAGAAGGTGAGCGGCTTCTCCCGGGGCACGACCAGTTCGCTCCACGTGTTCTCGGACAGCTTCGGCGCCTCGCATGGTTCAAGCGTCACGTCATCTACGTGCGACGCTACTGCACCGGAGGAATTGAACTCGAGTTGAAGACGGACCGCCGACAACGGAGCCTTGAAAGGGC
>JAAEQP010000797.1 GCA_024231375.1 bacterium
GACACCCGAACATGGCGGTGTAGTCGTGGGACTTGGCGCGTTCGGCCAGGTACCCGTCGATCTTGGCAAGCGCCTGTTCGAACGCGGGCGTGTCCCGGTAGTGGACGTCGAACGTGAACCCCGCTTGGTAGCCGCCGATGAGCAGGTTGTTGCAGTACCATACCACGTTGCGGCCCGGCAGGCGGAAGGGGGAGTAGAAGAATGGCTTGCCCATCTTCCCTGCCGCGTAGACGATCTGCGCGGCGAAGGTACCGCCGTGTTGGGTCAGTGCGGTGCACTTGCCGAAGATGCGTTCGAGGGCCTGGAAGCCGGGAAGTTCGCGGAACAGTACGCGGTCGACTGCCTGGAACCAGTCGAGCTCGGAGACTTCTTCGGCCGTGGTCGGATGGATCGAGCCACGGTCGTAGTGGAGGCTCACGTCGTGTTTCTTGATGGACTCGATGACGTCGGTCATACGATGGCGCTCCCAGAATCGCGCCCTTTCGCCCATGATGTGGAAGCTTCCTTGCATGCCGTGTTTGTGCATGACGTCGGCC
>JAAEQP010000798.1 GCA_024231375.1 bacterium
AATATCATGGCCACAATCTACTACGAAAAAGACGCCGACACGTCAACCCTGAACGGCAAGACGGTCGCCATCATCGGATTCGGCAGCCAGGGACATGCCCATGCGCAGAATCTGCGGGACAGCGGCGTGAACGTGATCGTCGGCGAGATGATCAGCGACAGCAACCCCAACTACAAAGCGGCTGTGGAGGCTGGATTCGAAGTAATGACGGCCGCCGACGCGTCGAAGCGCGGCGACATCGTCGTGCTGCTTGTTCCTGACACCATCCAGAAGGCGGTGTACGAGAACGAGATCAAAGACAACCTCAAGACCGGCGATTCGCTGATGTTCGCCCACGGGTTCAACATTCACTTCAAGTGCATTGAGGCCGCTGACAACATCGACGTGTGGATGATCGCGCCGAAGGGCCCGGGCCACTTGGTCCGCGACGAGTTCGTCAAGGGCGCGGGCGTCCCTTGCTTGGTGGCCATTCATCAGGACGCATCGGGCGAAGCCATGAAGAAGGCGCTGGCCTACGGTTGCGCCCTGGGCGGCGGCCGTGGCGGCATCATCGAGACGACCTTCGAAGAAGAGACGGAGACGGACCTGTTCGGTGAACAAGCGGTGCTGTGCGGCGGTTCGGCGGCGTTGATCAAGGCCGGGTTCGAGACCCTCGTTGAAGCCGGATACCAGCCGGAGATCGCATACTTCGAGGTGCTTCACGAGTTGAAGCTCATCGTCGACTTGTACTACCGCGGCGGACTGGCGTTCATGAACTACTCCGTGAGCGACACGGCCGAGTACGGCGGTCTCACGGTCGGTCCGAAGATGATCACCGACGACACCAAGAAGGCCATGAAAGAGGTGCTCACCCGGATCCAGAACGGGGAGTTCGCCAAGGAATGGCTGGGCGAGCATGCGTCGGGCGGCAAGCGGTTCCAGGAGCTGCGCGACGCCGATGCGGCGCACCCCGTCGAGAAGGTGGGCGCGGAACTGCGCAAGATGATGCCTTGGATTAAGTAGCCCAAAGGTGGAAACCCGCGGCCCCTTTCTCCTATACGGCAATTGAATCCGCATATTGGTAATGCGTGGACGGGACAGACCGTTCACGAGGAGGTCGGCCTGATTGGATAAGCTGCTGCAGGTTCAGGAACTCGATCTGAAGATCGAGGCGTGCAAGGCGCGTGAGGCGGAGATCCCCAAGCAGAAAGAGAAGTTCGAGGTGCAGCGCAAGCGCTTGGCCGCCGAGGTGGAGGAACGCCAGGAGGCGTGCAAGAACCTCGAACTCGAACAGCGCAAATGCGAAGGGGAGATCGGCGACAAGCAGGCGCATATCGTGAAGTACGAGCAGCAACTCATGACGGTGAAGAAGAACGAGGAGTATCAGGCCCTCCTCCACGAGATAGATACGCTGAAGAAGCAAATCTCGGGTCATGAAGAGCGCGTGATCGCGCTCATGCTGGAATTGGACGACATGAAGGCGCGCCTGGAGGAAGACAAGACCCGGGTCGCCGCCGAATTGAAGGAAATCGACCGGGAGTGCGGCGAGATTGACGCCGAACTCGCGGAAGCCGTTTCTCATCGCGAAGAACTGCAGGAGCAGCGCACGCCGCTTGCGGAGGGGGTTGAAGAAGGTCTGATGCCCCGCTACGACCGTATTCGCCGCAGCAAGAAGATCGGTGCCGCGGTGGTTCCCATCAAGGGGGAAAGCTGCACGGGCTGCAACATGGCGGTGCCGGCGCAGGTCGTGAACGAGGTGCTGGCAGGCAAGATCCACGCGTGTCCGCTGTGCGGCCGGTTGCTCTACGAGAAGACCAATTTCGCCGATGAGAGTGGCGAGGGAGCGGCCTAGCCTGTTCAGGGCGGCATGCGGAGTTTGACATGGCTTTCCTGAAACGCAGACGATTCATCTCCGTAGTGGGGCGGAAGAGCGGTGTCCCCGACGGTCTGTGGATGAAGTGTCCCGGATGCGACCAACCGGTGATCCGGAATGAGGTGGAGGAGAACCAGTGGGTGTGCCCGCTGTGTTGCTACCACCACCGGATTCCCGCCAGCCTCCGGATACAGTACCTCATCGATCCGGATTCTTTCGAAGAAACCCACACCAACCTCATCTCGGGCGATCCCCTTGGATTCTCGATCGAAGAGGTGGGCTACTCGTACTCCGACCGGGTGGAGAAGGCCAAGGAGAAGACCGGGCTGACCGAGGCCTTGATCACAGGATTCGCGCGGATTATGGGGGCGTCGACGGTGCTCGGGCTAATGGATTTCACGTTCCGCGGAGGCAGTATGGGGTCCGCCCTGGGCGAGAAGTTCTGCCGGGCCGTGGACGATGCGGTGGACCGGCATCTGCCGTTGACCTTGTTCACTGCGTCGGGTGGTGCGCGCATGGAAGAGGGCATCTTGAGCCTGATGCAGATGGCCAAGACCTCCGACGCCGTGCGGCGTCTTAACGAGGCGGGCGTGCCCTACATCACCGTCTTGACCGACCCGACCACGGGCGGCGTGTACGCAAGTTTCGCCAGCTTGGGCGACATCACGCTCGCGGAACCGGGCGCGCACATTGGGTTCGCGGGTCCGCGTCTCATCGAGGGCGCGCTGAAGGTGAAGCTGCCCGAAGGGTTTCAGTCGGCTGAGTACCAATTCGAAAACGGGTTCGTGGACCGGATCGTGAAGCGGACCGAACTGCGCGCCCTCCTCGGCAAATTGTTGCAGTATCTCTCACCTGCCACTCCGGAGGGAGCGGAGCCCCGCACGTGACCAACCGGCTTCCGGCAACGCCTCGGGAGTTCCTGCTGAGCCTTCTGATGCACGGCATGAAGCTCGGCCTGGACAATATTCGGTTTCTGACCGAACGCGCCGGACATCCCGAACTCCAGTTTCCCATCGTCCATGTCGGCGGCACCAACGGCAAGGGCAGTGCTGTGGCCATGGTGGCGGCCATGCTGGCCGCGGCGGGCTACCGCGTAGGCAGGTTCACCAGTCCTCACCTCATCGACGTGAACGAACGCTTCCTGATCGACGGGCACCCCATCGACGACGAATCGCTGGACAGGCACATCCGGTTCGTGCAAGACGTCACCGCCGAGATGGACCATCCGCCGACCTATTTCGAAGCGACCACGCTCATTGCGCTACGCCATTTCGCGGAGACTGGCGTGGACGCCGTCTGTCTCGAAGTCGGGATGGGGGGGCGTTTCGACTCCACGAACATTGTGCATCCCGAGGTGTGCGCCATCACCAACATCGACCTCGAACACACCAAGTATCTGGGCGACACGCTGGAGGCGATCGCCTTCGAAAAGGCTGGCATCCTCAAGGCGGGCGTGCCCGCCGTCGTCACGGAACGACGCCCCGGTCCGCGCGACGTCATCATCAAGCGGGCCGCCGAAGTGGGCGCGCCCGTCGGGGTAATCGACCGCGACTTCCGGTTCGACCTGACCAAGGACGACAACGGATTCATCCGGACATACCGCCTATCCTACGATAGCGCGACCCTTCGACTGCGCGACGTTCCCCTCGGACTGCGCGGCGCGCATCAGGGCGACAACGCGGCCACGGCCGTGGCGGTCGCCGAACGGCTCAGAGATCGGTTCCCCCGGCTTACGGACGACGCCATCGCCGCGGGACTGCGCGATGCCCGGTGGCCGTGCCGACTTGAGCAAGTGATCGACGACCCGCCCGTGATCGTCGACGTGGCCCACAACCCGGCAGGCGCCCGGCGGCTGCCTGCCGAATTGCCGCCGTGCGTCGTCGTGCTCGCCGTGTCGTCCGACAAGGATGCGGTGGAGATGATCGAGGCGCTGGCGCCGATCACCGATAAGCTCATCCTGAGCCAATGCGACTGCGCCCGGCGGATGCCGCTGGAGGACCTGTGTTCCGCTGCCGAAGGGTGCGACTACGAGCAGCGTGAACGTCTTGAGGACGCAATCGGTCTCGGTCTACAATACGCGCTCGCGGATCTGCCGCTGCTCATCTGCGGTTCGATCTTCACGGCGGGAGAAGCGCGCACGATCTTGTCGGAACGGTTCGGCGCACCGTCTCCGAGGTTCTAGCACGGGAGTCTGCCCAGCGCGCCATGTCTCCTCGGTCTGCTACCGAAGGAAGGAATGCATCCTGACCATGCTGCCCCACGATAGACCCGTCATCACTGCGATTCTCTCACTTGCTTTGTTCGCAACGATATTGCAGGCGCCCCGCGTGGCCGCGGAAGACTGGCCGACCTATCGGCACGACATCCACCGTAGCGGCGTCACGTCCGACGAGCCCCGGTTTCCATTGACCGAGGCTTGGCGGCATACGGCTCCGCAGCCCCCGAGTCCGGCATGGCCCGCGCCGGCACAGGCGAACCGGTGGGGCTTGATCGACCCGATCAATCCCATGGTCACCTACGACCGCGCGTATCACGTCATTGCCGACGAACACCGGGTGTATTTCGGATCGTCGTCGGATGACCAGATTCGCGCACTCGACGTCAATTCGGGCGAGACGGTCTGGTCGGCGTTCACGGATGCGCCGGTCCGGCTTGCGCCCGTGCTATGGAAAGGAAACCTGTATGTCGGCTCGGATGATGGGCTCGTGTACTGTTTTGAAGCCGCCACCGGCGCCGTCCGCTGGGTGCATGACCCGTGGCCCGAGGACGACGCACTCATCGGCAACGGCCGTGTCATCTCGCGCCATCCCATTCGCACCGGCTTGGTCGTGGACGACTCTGACGGCCAGGCCACCGTATACGCCTGCGCAGGCTTCTTGCCGAACGAGGGGGTGCGGCTGCTCGCCCTCCGCGCAGACGATGGCAGCGTAATCTGGACTCGCGATCTCGAGGACATGTCCCCTCAGGGGTATCTGCTTGCATCGCCTACCCGACTGTATAGCCCTTTGGGCCGTTTGGCCCCGGTAGCCTTCAACCGCGCCAACGGGGAGATCGCTGGCAAACGCCTTGAAGGCGACGGCGGGACGTTCGCCCTGCTCATCGACGATGCACTGGCCTACGGGCCAGGGTCCGCGGGGAACGTGGGACTGGTCTCCGCGGAAGGAACGGACCGGATTGCGCGTTTCCGCGGGCACCGTCTTGTGGTACACGACACCATGGCCTACATCCTGCAGCCAGGGGCCATCGTTGCGATGGACCGGGCCCACCATCGTGAGATGGACCGCCACCGTCGGAATCTCGAGCAGGGCATCTGGGAACGGAATGCGCGCATCTCGGCCATCCGGTTGGACAAGGGGAACCCGGAACTCACGAAGCTCCGCGACGAGGTGGGCGGGCTGAAGATCGATCTGCGGACCGCGGAGAAGGAACTGGCGGAGGGGCATGTTTGGAAGCACGAGTGTCCATTGGATGACGCGCTCATCCTGGCGGGCGATAGCGTCATCGCAGGCGGTAAGGGTGAAGTGGGCGCGTTCGGCGCCGCGGATGGCGCGGAGCTGTGGCGGTCGCAGGTCCAGGGACGAGCCTATGCACTCGCCGTCGCGCACGGACGGCTGTATGTCAGTACCGATGCCGGCATCATCTACTGCTTCACGGGCGCACCTCGGACGGAACAGCCCAAACCCGCCGTCGAGAAGCGCGATCTGGAACACCTCCAACGTACTGAAAGGGCGAATGCGCCGCACACGCTGTGGGACACCCTCGCCCGGGAAGGCATCGACAGAGGCTTCGCCCTGGTCGTGGGGACAGGTGTTGGCGATCTGGTGAAGAGTCTTGCGACCCGAACCGAGCTCCGCGTTGTGGGCCTCGAACGAGATGAGCAAGCCGCTGTCGCGGCGCGGTCCACGTTGGCCGCGGCGGGGTTGTACGGGGCGCGCGCCAGCATTGCCTATTGGGATGGTGAAACGGCGCTGCCTCATCCTCCCTGCTTCGCGAACGTGCTGGTCTGCGTGGATGAAGATGCCCCGGTCCATCTGCTTCGGTTCGTGCGTCCGGATGGCGGGATCGCGTTCGGGCGATGGCGCGATGTGCCCGAGAACGACCAGTGGCAGGTGACGCGCAAAGACGGATGGGCCATCATCCTTCGCGAGCCCTTGCCTGGCGCGGGTTCCTGGCCCCAGATGTACGCCAACGCCACCAACACCACCTGCAGCAACGATCAACTGGCGTCCGGGCCTGCGCGCGTCCAATGGTTTGGCCGGCCGGGTCCTCGCCACATCGTCGACCGCCATCATCGCAGCGTGTCGCCCCTGTACGCCCGGGGTCGCTTGCTTGTGCCGGGCGACAACAGGCTCACGGCCGTAGACGCGTACAACGGCACACCTCTATGGGATCTCGAAGTACCCCACTCGCGCAGACTGGGCGCGCCTTTCGATACGTCCAATCTGGTTCTGGTTGACGGGGCTGATGGTGCTCCAGACTGGGTCTACTTTGCCTCGGGGAACATGTGCCGCGTGCTGGAGGCCGATTCGGGGCGACAACTGAACGCCTACCCTGTTCCCCGGCGCGGCGATGGCGAAACCCGCTTCTGGGGGTACACGGCCGTCTGGGGCGATTGTCTGCTGGGATCGACTAGAAGACCCGAGGCGGTGTACGCGAACATCAGTTGGGCTGCCGATGCCTATCAATGGGGCGACTTCAAGAAGATGGTCCTGAGCGAAACGCTCTTCTGCATGGACCGACGCACCGGCACGGTGCATTGGACCTACGAGGGCGGATCCATCATCAACCCGTCCATCAGCACCGACGGCGATCGCGTCTACTTCGTGGAAAGCCTCAGTCCCGATGCCGCCGCCGACCCGGACGGGCTCGTCGCCATGCGGCCGCTTCTCAAGGGCTCCATGCGCGTCGTGGCCCTCGACATGACGACAGGCGCCGAAGTGTGGTCCTGCTCGCCCGACCTGAGCGCGTTCGAACAAGTTCTGTTCACCAGTTGCGCGCGTGGTACGCTGCTCCTTTCGGGATCGCGAAACGTTGGCAGCAAACTGTGGCAGATCCTGTCCGCTCTGGACGCGGCAACCGGCGAAGCGAAATGGAACCAGGAAGCCGAGACCCGTTGGCACATACGCGGCACTCATGGCGAACAGACCAAGCACGCCGTTATCGTCGGGGAGACCGTCTACGCGGAACCCTTCGCCTACGATCTCGAAACGGGTGTTCCGCGTGACGCGTGGACACTGAAGAACCGCAGAGGCTGCGGTACGTTGACCGCGTCCGCCAACGCGTTGTTCTTCCGCGACGCCAACCCCGGGATGTACGACATCGAAGAGGACGCCTACCGCCACCTCAACCGCGTGAGCCGCACAGGCTGTTGGGTCAACATCATCCCTGCCGGCGGCCTGGTGCTCGTGCCCGAAGGCAGTTCCGGATGCACCTGTGCCTATCCGCTGCAGACATCGTTTGCATTCATGCCTGACCGCACCGCGGCCCTTGCAGCGCCTTGAGCCAATCGACTTAGGCTTGTCGGCTTCTCCCGAGTGCTCCGCGGGCTTCGGCGAGCGCTACGACTCTGCGTTTGGTCTGGCGCGCGAATGGCTATGCGGTGTACTATGTTTGCCATGATGGCGACGGGTAGCAAGACGTGGGGCTTCAGCTGGAAACGGTTGCGAGCCCTCGTTGTTCCTGGTGAGGGAATAGCGGAGCACCCATGACATGCGCTGTATTCTACGAGACCGCAAGCGAGCAATATGCATTCTAGCAATCACGGCATTGTTGCCGCTGTCGTGGGCTTGCGATGTTGTGGACTCGGTCGTTGTTCCCGAGGGTTCCGGTCTGGCCGTGCCGCTGGAGGAACACTTGGGACGTTACCCGGACATGCAGGTCTTCCTCGTGGATAGGACGGACTTCCACGGCCTGTTTCATGACACCCAGACAGGTTTCTATACGTTCTGGTTTCACACAGACGTGACTGACGCCGAAACGTATTTTGCACGTGTAGAGCGAGTCATGGTCGATGGTGAGCAGTGGCGAAGGGTACTTGAGCGACCCTCTCTAACAATCTATGAACGTAGAGGCGACGAACCGAAGACGGTGTGTGTATCGTTTCCTGAGGGGGGCACTTCCGTCCTGTATTGGGAAATGCAGGACTCCTACCGTATGTCCGAGTGGCTGAACGAACATCTCGTCCGGATCACCACGTTGACGGGGTCCGATTGGGGTTTCTCTTCAATTGGCGATTAAGAATCCATATTCTCCCAGGGACACCCGCTCCCGTCTTGACTATTCGAACCGCTTCTTCGTTTGTCCTACTACGACCTCGATCGCCTCGGGCGTTGCCGTGATCGAGGCAGGTCCGTCGGGCAGGGCCAATGTCAGTTTGTGGGGGTCTGCTGGGTCCTGCTGGATGTCGACCGGGGCGTCGTTGAGCAGAATAACAGTGAGAAGCTGCTGGTTCGCGGCCTTGTCGGGCGTTGCGGCGGTCAGATGCCATTCGTTGAGCTTGATATGGGACCACTCGGCCGGGGGCGGCTCGAACTGGTCCGTTTGGGTGATGGTCAGCGGTGCGGGTTGCAGAAACCGCACGTCGATGCTGCCCGGTTCACCGGACCACGTGGCCTGGCCGTCGGCGATCTCGAAGGCGCCGGGCGCGTGCAGCGTAAGCTGATAGGTGGACGGCTCGGGCGCTTCGAGCACGTCGTGGATCAGGATGGCGTGGGGTTTGAAGAACGCCACGCGCCGCGTCCACCGGTCCAGGTTGGTGTAGGCGTCGCCCGCTTCGCCAACGACGGCGTCCAGTGTGGGCGACGTTTCGAATGCCGTGATGCGGCCCACAGCGTTGCGGCTGTGCTTCGCCTGACTCTCGCCATTGACGAGGATGGCGTTGTCGGACCGGGAATGCCACATCCAGTCCTTGTGGTGGGGGCTGCCGTACACGTCGCGCTTGCCCGACCGAAGCAGCACCCGTTGTCCGGCCATGCTGAGCAAGAACGAATTGTTGGCGTTGTAGCCATGGCTCTGCGTGCCGAAAGGACTGCTCTTGAACTGAATCTGGATGTTGTCCTTTGCATGGAGGAGTGTGGTGTTCATGACAGCGAGACCCACGCCCTCGAAACAGGTCGAGGTGGGCAGGTCTGCGGGGGGCGTGGATTCCAGATCGGTGGATGATGCCGAGAACACAAAGCCCAGATACGATCCACCCACGCTCCCGCCGGTCGTGTCGGCGTACCATCTCCAGTACGGGTTCCGCGCACCCGCTGCGAGCACGGCCATGAGACCGCGAACGCCGTTGGACGACGTGGCCTGGTCGCCGAACCCGGTGCGCTCGGAACCGGGGGGCAACGTGTACAGCCCGAAGTCGCCGATGCGGTGGTAGTAGGGCCGGTCGAACACGTCCACGTTGAAGGCGGCGCGCATGACGAACGCCCACCACATGAACCGTGCGTTGTAACTGGCCCAGTAGCCCGTGCCCTCGTGCCAACCGCCGTCTTCGTCGTTCCACACGGGGTAGGCCGTGTAGAAGATGGTCATGGCGTAGTCCAACCATTCGGGGGCTTCGGGGATATCGTCGTAGAAGGCGATGGCCACTTCGCCGAGGAAATGCCATGCGCGGTTCGCGTGGCTGTCGTAGGGGCACCAGAGGTGGTGGCGCAGTCTGTGGAATGCCTGGCCACCCCGGATGCGCATCATCTCGACGATGGCGGCTTGGTCTGTCTCGCTCAACACAGGGCGTATCCATGTGTAGGCGCGGGCCGGGTAGTACATGGCGGGCATGGCGGCTTCGTCGTTGTAGGAGAAACTCGTCGCACCATTCGGGTCCCACTTGGTCATGGCCAGGAGCAGGTCGAGCGCCGCCAGGGCGTACTTCTCGTCACCGCTGATGCGGTAGACGAATCCCAACAACGCGGCGCGGTCGGCCACGGCGGCCACCCGTTTTCGGTTGCCCCACCAGATTTTGCGCCATTGGTCCGATTTGCGGACGGTTCCCTTGGGGTATTTTGGCGGTTCGGTCAAGTCGGGCGGCGATCCCATCGCGCTGTCCGCGGCTCTGACCAAGTCGCGCCAACGGTCCGCCAAGGGGCCCTCTGAGAGTTGCCGGAACGTGTCGATGTCTTCGGGACGGAAGAACAGACGGGGATGTTCCTTGGGCATCCGTGCCGCCTGTTCCGCCACCGAAGGTTTGGGGAAGGGAACCGCATCCGGTTTGACGGTAAACGACCTCACCCGACTCCAGCCGGACTGTTTGCCTTTGGCGCCGCGCGCCGCGTACCGCCAATAGAGCGTTCCTTCGGGCAGCACGGCCGGTGGACAGTAGGCGCTCCACTTGACGTCCTCGACGGCATGCACGATATCGTCAAACGCTTGGTCCCGCGCGATCTGAATGACATAGCCTGCCGCATCCTCGCAGGGCCGCCAGGAGAACCCTGGCGGGTTCAGCGCGGGGGTAGAACCGTCGGCGGGGCGATAGCCCCACTCACCCGCGCCCGCCGGTTCCTCATCGAGTTCAATGCCCCATGCGGACGTGGCGAGGATGCTGCCGAGGATTACGAGAACGCACTTGCCAATACGCATCATGTATCTCCGTTGGTGATAGACGGAATCCAGAGGACGTGTCCCCGATTTCAAGGTTCACTGGGTCGTTCGCCGTCCCGAGATGCCCGCCATTGTAGCGCGGGTGACTTGAATCGTCCATCGGTAGAGGGTAGCATTTCCGCAGTCGGACTACGGACGAACTAACCACACTGGAACTGCATATCGTGGACATCTTGAAAATCACTGTCACGCCCTTTGTAACGAATTGCTTTGCGCTCATTGCCGATGACGGCTCCGAAAGCGTGGTCGTGGACCCCGGCGAGGTGACGTCGACGCTGCTCGAATGCGTGGAGGGAGCGCCCGTCGCGCGGATCGTGAATACGCACGGACACTGCGATCATTGCGCGGGCAATGCGGATCTGAAACGTCGCACGGACGCGGAACTCCTTTTCCACGAGTCGGATATGCCGGTTCTGGCCATGTTGGAGCAGCAAGGCGCCATGTTCGGATGGGCGTGCGAAGCGTCGCCGGACCCGGACCGGTTCCTGGTGGAAGGCGACGAGGTCTCGGTGGGCGCCGAACGGTTGCGCGTGATCCATGTCCCGGGTCATTCGCCCGGGCACATTGCCCTGGTGGGCGACGGGTTCGTGATCGCGGGCGATTGTCTGTTCGCGGGGTCCATTGGCCGGACGGACCTGCCCGGCGGAGACCATGCCCAACTAATCGACAGTATCCGCACCAAACTGCTCGCCTTGCCGGACGAGACGGTGGTGTACTCGGGGCACGGTCCCGAGACGAGCATCGGCGCCGAACGCCGAAGCAATCCGTTCCTGGTGAGCCCATGAGCGCGCTGGCGTTCGTCATTCTCATCGCTGCCGGCGCTCCGGCGGACGTGGTGGACATAACGCTCGCGCCCGACCAACCGATTCCGCGCGTGTACATGGACGACCCCCTTGTCATTGAGTTCACCGCGAAGGAGGACCTGACCGTCTCCGCCCAACTCGAAATTCTTCAGGAAGGGAAGCAACTGAGCCTGACGGACCTGGGTTCTCTCCGGCTGGGTCCCGGCGCGCCTCACTGGTATGCGTTGGAAGAGCTTCCCGAAACCCGGGGACGCTACGTGGCTCGCATCGTCTTCACGGGACCCGATGGCAGTGTGCTCGAAAAAGGCGGATCCTTCTGCCGCGTTGACCGGCCCTCGGGTGAATTCAGCGATTTTGTTGGCCTTGCGCTGGGCCGCGACGATCCGCATGGCGCTCTGCGTGCGGCGGCCGGCATACCGGTTCGCTGGGTTCGCCTGCCCGCCGATCATCCGCAACTGGCCGACCGGGCCGCCGCGGCCATCGGCAGCGGGTTGGGCGTGCGTGTGGCATTCGACCTGGACCGAATGACCGGCGGCGACGGGTTCGTCGAAGGCGTGGCATCGGAGTTGGCGGATTCGGTGACGTCGTGGGAAGTGGACGCCGGATCCGACCCCTCACGGATAGCGGGCACCGTCACGGCGATCCGGCGTGGCGGGTCGCGGGCGCCTTTCGCGATTGTCGCGCGGGACGCGTCCTCGCTTGAGGCCTGTCTGACGTCGGGCGCGGGCCAAGCAGCCACGGGCTTGGTGCTCCGGGCGCCCAGCCCCACGGTGGAGTCCGTGACCGCGTTCCGGGACGCGGCCGAACGCGCGGGATACGAGGGGTTGCCCATCACCATCCTTGCGCAAGGTGTGAGTGGCAGACCCGCCGAGCCCGGCCCGGTGCTGGTGCGCAACCTGACGCGATATCTTGCGGCGGGAGGGTCGGAGTTGCACGTGGACGTTGCCGACGTCTATGGCACCGACGGCTTCCAGACCGGGTACCCTTTCCTGAGCGCGTTGACGGCGCGCCTCGATGGCGGCTCCTATCTTGGCCGTCTGCCGTCGCCCGATTCCGTGGAGGCCTACGTGTTCCGGAACGTGGACCAATGGACCATCGTTGTGGTGTGCCCTGGAGGCGAGCAGGAAACGGGCGTCGAGTTGGGCAGCGTCATGGACGTGACGCTGCGCGACGCGTGCAACAATGTACTGCCTGTCGGTGCGGCGAAAGGCGGGGTGCTCACGCTCCGGGTAGGCGAGAAACCCTGTTTCCTGAGTGGAACGGGCGGCGACGTGCTGGCCCGCGCGGCCGCGTGGGTGGCGCGCGAGGAAGCGGCGCGGTTCGCGGCGACGCCCGCGCTCCAGGAGAGTTTGCCGTCCGAGTTCATGGATGTCGTCCGTCTGGTGGCCGCGCCGGACAGCGGTAAGCTGGATCGTCTGCGTTTCTTCACGTTGCTACGAATGTTCCCGAGGCTCGAACGAGATTGGCGGTCCGGAACACTTCCTGCATCTACGGCCGTGCCGGCTCTGGCACAGTTGGGGCGTCTGGTGCGCAGCCTGTGCGTGCTCGAACAGGAGAGCGGCGAGGAATTTCTTGAACCCATCGAAAAGACCATGGCCCGGTGCGACGGGTACAAGTCCCAGTATTTGACAAGCTCAGGCGGATCGACCGGGGGATTGCTGCGCGGCGACTGGCTCTTGTCGGAGGTCACGCGACTGATGACCGAAGCCGAGACGCTACGCGCCCAAGGCCGGTTGATCGAGGCGAACGGAGTGGCCGCTCTGGCCGAATGGCGTGCGCGCTCGCTCGAGGTTCACCGGTCGGCGGCCGGGGGCCTGTAGTGCGCGAACCGGCAACAAGGAGTGTAGTCCTATGAAACGGATCGGGGTGCTCACAAGCGGCGGCGACGCGCCTGGGATGAATGCGGCCGTTCGCGCCGTGGTGCGGACCGGCGCGTACCACGACGTCGAGGTATTCGGCGTGAAGCGCGGCTACCAAGGGCTGATCGACGGGGACATCAAGCCGTTGGGGCCCCGCGACGTGGGTGGCATCATCAAGAGGGGCGGCACCATCCTGCGCTCGGCACGGTGCAAGCCGTTCTACGAACCGGAGGGCCGTGCCCAGGCAGCCGAACAGGCCAAGAAGCACGGTATTGAGGGGATCGTCGTCATCGGCGGCGACGGGTCGTACCGGGGCGCCCTGGCTCTCCACAAAGAACACGACATCGCGTGCATGGGCGTGCCGGGCACGATTGACAACGACATTGGCGGAACCGATTTTACCATCGGATACGCAACGGCTCTGAATACCGCGGTTGAAGCGATTGACCGTCTCCGCGACACGGCCGAGTCGCATGATCGCATCTTCTTCGTTGAGGTGATGGGGCGGCACAGCGGGTACCTGGCCATGATGAGCGGAATCGCCGGTGGCGCCGAGGAGATCCTGGTGCCTGAGACCCCCACGGATATCGACCAACTGATCGAGAAACTCGAGGCGACCAAGAAGAAGGGGAAGGCTTCCGCCATCGTTGTCGTCGCGGAGGGAGACGACGCTGGCAACGCGATCGAAGTTGCCAAGAAGGTCGAAGAGAAGTCGGAGTTCAGGAACGCGCGGGTAGCCGTCATCGGCCATCTCCAGCGGGGTGGCGTGCCCGCGGCCTTTGACCGGATTCTGGCGAGCAGGTTGAGTATGCGGGCCACGGAGGCACTTCTGGCAGGCGAGACCGGCAAGATGGCCGGGATTAGTGGCGATGTGGTCGTGCTGCGGCCTCTGTCGGAAGCGTGGGAGTGCCGGACCCAGTTCGACCCGAAGTACTTGCGGCTCGCGCATATTCTGGCTACGTAGAAGCTGGGGTGTACCGAAGGCCCCGCACGAGAGGAAGGTTGTGAAAGGAAGGGCTCCGATGCGACGAGCGTTGGTTTCAGGCGCTACGTGCGGGCTTCTGGCGCTCGTTTTCGCGGTGACGGGATGCGGACCGAAGGGCACGCCGCGTATGGTGTTCTCCACGGACGACATCGACATGGGCGAGATCTCCAACCTGGAACCGACCACCGTGACGGCGACGATCTCGAACGAGGGCGACGGCAAACTGAAGTTGACGCATGTGATCCGCAGTTGCTCCTGCATCGCGGGTCGAGTGGACAAGGCCAAGATTGCGCCGGGCGAGTCGACCACGTTGCACATCACCATGGACCCCTTCCTCATCAATGGATTCCGGTCGCAGAAGTACATCTTGGTGCGCGGCACCGACCCGGTGAACAAGTTCGTCAAACTGCCGGTGCGCTGCACGATCAAGCCGGAGTTCACCTTGGGAACGGAGCGACTGGAGCTTGGCGCGCTGCAAAAGGGAGAGGGGGCCGAATTCGAGATGGTTCTGCGCCAGGTGCGCGAGGAACCGGTCGAGCTGAAGGCGGTCGAACTCAGCCGGCAAGTGCCGCACGGGGTGAGCGTGTCGTTCGAGCCGCGCCCCGAAGATGAACGCGCCGATCCGTCGAAAGCGGAGTACACCATCCGTCTGAAGGTGGCCCCGGAAACGCGTGTCGGCCGACTCAACGGATTCCTGAAGATCCTGACCAACGTGAAGCGCCTCGAGAAGGGGTACCGGCTGCCCATGGTCGGCGCCGTCGAATCGTTCTACACCATCAGACCCGTCAGCGCGGTTTCCATACTCGGCTACGCTCCGGGCATGCGGCGGCCGGGGGTTCTCTTCGTGTCGTCCGAGAGTCCGATCGAGGTGACCGATGTGGCGTTTTCGAGTCCCGGCGTGACCGTCACCCCGCGGCGGGTGAACGATACCACGATTGCGTTCGACATGGCCGTGGACGAGGCGGCCTCCAAGGACCCGAAAGGGACCCTGAGTTTCGTGGTGCGCTCCGGCGACAAGGTTCAGGATGAGGCCATTGTGTTCCTGGGACGCCGGTCGGCCGAGACAAGCGACGACGACCATGACCAGGACGAAGAGTTGATCGAGGAAGAGGTGTAGCCTGTGCGCCGCGATACGGCGAGTCTGGTGCGGTGTCCCCGATGCGAGGCCGAAGGTCAATGCACGGTGCAGGTTCAAATCGAGGACGCCGTCGAGGTCGTGTCAGGTATACTCGTGTGCGGCGCGTGCGGCGCTGAGTTCTCCATCGAACGAGGCTGCTGCGACCTGATCGTGTCGCCGACGGACGCGGTGCAGTCGGAGCAAGATGCCCAAGGCCGGATCGAGTCGGAGGGACGGCGCGATGCCTTGGCGCGCGGCGACGATCCTGACGACATCGACGCGTTGCGGACGTTTGTGCAGGGCCTGCCCGACGGCTACGCCGACACCGAGGAACACGCGCCCGCCGTGCGCGACGTCATCGAACGTTTGGCCCCTCAACCCGGTGAGACGGTGTTGGATCTTGGCGCGGGCAATGGATGGACCACGGCCATGCTGGCCGACCGCGGCTGTCATGCCGTCGCCTCGGATGTTTCCACGCTATACCTTCCCCGGGGCCGGTTTTTCGCCGAAGCGGGCCGCGTGTTTGACCGGGTTCTGGCCGATATGACAACCATTCCCCTCGTCTCAAACGGATTCGATGCGGTATTCGCGAACTCGGCCATTCACCACAGCGCAGACCTGGCGAAGACGGCACGCGAGATCGCGCGGGTATTGAAGCCAGGCGGCCGGGGCGCGTTCGTCAACGAACCGGTTGTGGGACCCTTCGAACGACGGCGGCGCGAGCGCTTCGGCCGTATCGAACGGGAACAGGGGTTCAACGAGAACGTCTACGACACCCGCGAATGGCGCGCGGCCTTCACTGCAGCCGGGTTGGACGTGCGGTTCACCATCGCCGACGCGGGCATTGAGGAGAAGGTGCGTCGTAGAATGGACCGGCCCGAATACGCGTCGCCCCTGAAGCAGGCGGCGTTGACCCTACTGGCGCGTCGTGGACTGCGCAACGCCTGCCTGGGGGGCCTGCGCGCGCCGCTCCTCTGGTTCTACCCCTTCAATGTGGTCATCTGGCTGCGGAAGCGGACGTAGCCCTCACTTCTTCTGAATCAACCCCTCCAAGTAGGCCGGATCGATCTCTTCGTCGGTGGAAACCAGGGAGACGGGTTTGTACACCCCACCCATGCCGCCGCGATTGTACACGCGGACGGCAAGCACGTTCTCTCCGCCGAAGTTGAGAAACGGCGTTGGGTCGAACGCAAACGGCCGTTTCCAGATCTGGTCGGGGGTGAGGCCCGTCGATTCGCATGTGTGCTCGAAGGCCTTCTTGCCGTTGATGTAGACCGTGGCGTCCTCGTCGACCGCGGGGAAGAACAGACGCAGGCAAGGCGCGTCCTTCAGGGATTCGGGCGTGATGAACCGGACGCGGTACCACCCGGTGCCTACATACCCCCTGAATCCCTGAGTCTCCCAGCCTTCGGTGCATTTCAC
>JAAEQP010000799.1 GCA_024231375.1 bacterium
GCTGCATTCTGGTCCCGTTCAACGGACATCCGAGGAACTACGTCGCCTTTCTGCGCCACCATTGGCGGACCGTCTTGCTCGTATCCTTGTTTCAGACGGTGATTCTCTACGGTCTCATGTTCTGGGGCATGACCATGGTCCGGGGCGCACAAGCCGCCATCGTCATGGGTGCTATCCCGCTGATCTCCGCCGTCTTCGCCCATGTGACCATGCGGGATGACCGCATGACGCTGCGCAAGATTGCTTTCATCATGCTGGGCATGGCCGGTGTCTCCATCATTGGCCTGTCGAGCAAACCGTGGGGCGAGGCGGGCCCCACCGAGTGCATCGGACTCGCCGTGCTTCTCCTGTCCCAGTGTTCGTCCGTCACGGGAAACATCATCATTGCCAAGCGCAAGGTTCATCTGCCGCCGGCCCTTCTCAACAGCACCCAGATCGGCATGGGCGGAATCGCCCTGATGCTAATCGGCACGGTTGTCGAAGGTGTCCCGCACGTACCCACGGCGCCCGCGTTCTACGGGCTGGTGCTGTGGCTTGCCCTCATTTCGGCCATTGGGTTCACCGTGTGGTTCCACCTGCTCAAATACGTGCCCGTGTCCAAACTCAACATGTGGTCCTTCGTCACGCCCGTGTTTGGAGCCATCTTCAGTTGGCTGCTCATCGCCGGGGAGTCCCCCGATCTCCTGTCAATTGTCGGCATGGCCGCGGTCGCATTGGCCATGATTCTCTCGCAATCGAAGTCGTCTGATCCGCGCCCCATCGACAAGTCCCGTAGGGGCGACAGACCATCAACATCCTCATAGTGGCAGTGCCTCATGTTCCGTCGTCCCTATGGGACTTCTTTCATGGGACCGCGATCCCAGGATTCCGCTTCTCATTCTATCTGGACTATCTTCGGGTCGTCCCCCCGGGACTGTGGCATCCGGCTTTCCTGGTTAACACACAAAAGCCCGGCACAACACCAGGAGGAATTGCGCCAGGCGGAGTCAATGGCAATCGTTCACTCCCCAAACCGCGGCACGGGAAGACTCCTCATAGGGGAAGGCGCATCGGCCGGGTTTAGGGGGTCAGTACCCGCGGCGATTTCGTCGCTGTCGGAGGTGCCGTCTCCGTCCGTGTCGGTCTTCTCCGTGTCGAGGTCGGTACCGGTCGGATTCGTGTCTGGGTCGTAGGGGTTGTACGCACCAACGCCGTCGTACCAGATCTCGTCGTGGTCCGTGATACCGTCGCCGTCGCCGTCGAGCACATTGCGGCGCTGGGTGAGTTCGCGCCACGTGGTCAGCACGATGCCTTCATCAATGATGGCCTGGGCCACATCGGCGTCGAGCATGGCCAGCGTATCGGCCTCACGCGAGGGACCCGACGCGGAGATGTACTGGAAATTCTCCGACGGACGCGTGCAGTGAAGGATGACTTCGGTGATCCCCGGCGACAAGGTCTGGAGGAAGGAAATGATGTTCGCCTTGGTCGTGGTTAGATTGTTGGACGATAGGCTCGTGCAGATGTCATCGATCACGGGCAGGCCGTTTGTCCAAGCCTTCTCTCCCAGGGACGTGGCAATGCCGGCCAGGCCTGGTTCGTTGATCGACACGTAGGTGAGATGCCCCGCCGCGGCAAGCACGGGAATGCCCAGTTCGATGCCGAGATCCACGTACGCCTGCGCGTAGCCCGCGTGCGAAAACAGCGTACCCATGTGCGAGTCCAGATGGGTCGGCGTGATGCCAACATCGAAACACCGTTGCACCTGCGCCCGGATTTCGGAGTCCACTTCCGCGACGCTGGCGCGGGAGACCACGTCGCCCACTGACGGCCAGAGGCACCCTTCGGGATCGACGAGGTTGGGCACAGTCGGTTTGCCCTGCAACGGTTCCCAACGGTAGCGCGACCATTCCGCGGTGAGGGTCAGATGGACGCCTGCATCGATGGTGGGATCGGCGGCTACGTGATCCGCCATCTCGGCCACCCATGGACAGGGCATCATGATGCTCGTCGAGGAGGCCACGCCGTTCTGAATGGCGTCGATGGTGCCTTCGTTCGAGTCGTGAGACATGCCCGCATCGTCCACGTGGAAGATGACAACCTTCGTTCCCGTCGGCCATCCCAGCTTCTCCGCATAGGTGGGTTGCCCCTGCGCGCAGAGCGCGGCACATGCAATCAACGCAGTGAGAAAAGCGGTACGCACGATCATCGTCGCCTCCTTGTCGCGCGCCGGACAGCACAGAACTTCAGGTGCCGAGAACGCGCCATAATCGAAGATAGCCCAAATAGTTCAGTTTGCCCTGAACCACTATACACAAGGGAGAGACGGGTTTTCATGCTCAGGTTGCCACTTCGCATGAATGTGCCACACGTGCTGAGAGAAGGCTTGTCAACGTTCAAACGTCAGCGGCGGCAAGTCCCGATTCAGGTGTGCCACCGACAAACTTGTTTGTCGGTGTCTTGGACGGAGCGTGCGTGTCGCCGCTGCAACGCCGCCCCTTCCCCCACTCGCTATCCGAGCGCCACGTCCAAGGTCATCATGATGGCGAACCCCACCAGCACGCCGATGGTCGGGATGTCGGTATCCCCTTCGCGCTGGGCTTCGGGGATCAACTCCTCCGCCACGACGAATATCATTGCGCCGGCCGCGAAAGCGAGCGCGTAAGGGAGCACAGGGCGCGCAATCAACACCACGGCAGCACCCAGCACGCCCGCGACGGGTTCCACCACGCCGGACAGTTGGCCGTACATGAAACACTTGGCGCGGGACAGACCTTCACGGCGCAACGGCATGGCCACGGCGGTGCCCTCAGGGAAGTTCTGTAGCCCGATGCCGATGGCCAGTGCCACGGCCGCGGTAATGGACGCGCCGGGGATGCCCGCGGCCGCCGCGCCGAACGCCACGCCCACGGCCAGACCTTCGGGGAAGTTGTGCAGCGTGATGGCGAGCACCAACAAGGTACTCCGTTGCCAGGAAGTGGGGATGCCCTCCGCGTCCTCCATGGCGAGGTTGGGATGTAGGTGCGGCAGAATCTTGTCGACAAGGAGCAGGCAGCCGCCGCCCGCGAGGAACCCGATCGTGGCCGGCACCCAGGATATGCCGCCAATCTCTTCGGTGAGCGCGATGGCGGGCGCCAGCAGGGACCAGAAACTGGCGGCGATCATGACGCCGGCCGCCATGCCGAGCATGCCGTCCATGAGTTTTTGGTTCACGGTCTTCACGAAGAACACGGGCGCCGCACCCGCGGCCGTCATGAACCATGTGAACAGGGTCGCCAGCAGGGCCTGCAAGACCGGGTGCAGTTCGGATAACCATTCCATCGTCTGTTCCCCCATCGCCGTTATGGGAATTCACTTGCCGCTTGCAGTTGTTGCCTCAGTCTACCTGAACGGAGATCCGTGGTCGAGGGCTACAACGTGCTACTGAGCCGGGATGGGCCGATATCGAAACCATCCCTGCTTACCCTATATAATCCCCTGAGACGCCCTGATTATTCCTGACCTCCGTTGGAGGAGCATTGAGTTTCGTCGTTATCACCACGATCGCGCTGGGTTTGGCCATGGACGCCTTCGCCGTAGCCGTGGCCACCAGCATATCGCTTCGGCGTGTATCGAGGCGGCAAGTGTTCCGGTTCGCGTTTCACTTCGGCCTGTTCCAGGCGGTGATGCCCGTCATCGGATGGGCGGCGGGCCGTACCGTGGTCGAGCACATCCGGCTATGGGATCATTGGGTCGCCTTTGGTCTGCTTGGGTTCATCGGCATGAAGGCCATCATCGAGTCGTTTCGGCACGAAGATGAATCCGACGAACCGCGCAAAGACCCCACGCGGGGACTCAGCCTCGTGATGTTCTCGGTAGCGACCAGCATCGACGCGTTGGCCGTGGGACTCACCTTCGCCATGTTGGATGTCACGTTGTGGTATCCGTGCCTTGTCATCGGTGTGATCACGGCGGCGTTGACGACGTTCGGGATGGTCTTCGGCGCCCGACTCGGGGCGCGTATCGGGAAGGGTCTCGAGGCCGTGGGCGGCCTGGTGTTGATCGGCATTGGATTGAAGATTCTGGTCCAGCACCTAATGGAGACGCCGTTGGCGTGACACGGCGACCGCGCCCCAGCGCATGAGAAACCCCGCATCGATACCGATGCGGGGTTTGGACAGTACATACCGATTGGCGATCGTCTATTTCGGTACCTGCTCCTCGACACCCGACGCCTCGGGCGTCGGTTTGGCTTCGGTCTCCGCTTCCTCCGCCGCCTCGGTCTCGTGCGTAGACGCGCTGACGCGCATGGTGGGCGGGAAGTCGTCGTAGATCCCCTCGATCATCCACTTGTACTCGCCGGCCATGAAGGCCTTGGACACCTTGTTAAACAACCGCCCCCGGCCACGCCTGACGTCGCGCATGTTCTCGGTGATCCGCAAGCGGGCTTCCCGGCAGAAGAGATTGGCCATATCCTGCAACGCCGCGTTCTGCGGATTCTCGGCCAAGAGATGCTCCGCGCGCGCCAACACGCACGCCATGGCGAACAGGTCGGTGCCGATGTCCACGAACCGTTGCAGAATCAGTTGTTCCCGCTCCAGTTTCGGGCCGAACTTGGCCATGGTGTGGAACATGGTCCGCGCAAGGCGCTTGCTCGCCTTGGGAATGTACTCCAAATGCCGCCGGTTCGGACTGGACAAATACCGCGAATCGAGTCCGCCCAGCGACGGCAGCCAGGTCTTCGGATACCACGAGGCATAGAACTTGAACGCGTCCCAGATGAGCTTTCCTTTGGACCCTTTGCCCATCATGATGGGCATGACGCGTCGTACATGCGTGTCCATCGCTTCGCGCGCGATGAACAGCCGCATGATCTCGTCGGTCCCTTCGATGATGCGCGAGATGCGGGCGTCGCGCAGCAGGCGTTCGGCCGGGATGGGATCCTCGCCCCGGTCGCGCAACGACCGCGCAGTTTCGTATCCGCGGCCGCCCCGAATCTGCAGGAAGTCGTCCGCTACCCGCCACGCCGTTACCGTACAGAACAGTTTGGCCATGGCGGCTTCCAGCCGGATGTCGGCCTGGCCCTGATCCACGAACCGGCACGCCACCATGTTGATTGAATCCATGGCGAAGGTGTCGGCCGCCATGCTGGCGAGCTTCACACCGATCGCCTGGTGTTTGCCGATGGGCGCACCCCACTGCTCGCGCTTGTGGATCCAGTCGCCCGCGAAATGCATGCAGGCCTTGCCCGCGCCGGCCGACGTGCCGGGGATGGTCAATCGCCCCGTGTTCAGCGTGGTTAGCGCGATCTTCAGTCCCTGACCGAGCCCGCCGATGATGTTCTCCGCCGGCACTTTCACGTCCGTGAACCGCATCAGACCGTTCGAGATACCGCGAACGCCCAGGAAGGAACAGTGGTGTGTCGTCTCGAATCCCGGCGTATCCGTTTCGACAACGAACGCCGTGATCTGGGGCTTCTCCTTCCCGTTCACCATCTTCGGCGGCGTCAACGCCATCACCACCAGCAGTTCGGCCGCGGGACCATTGGTACACCAGAGCTTCTCGCCGTTGATGGTGTAGTACGCCCCGTCGGTGGACGGTTTGGCGATGGTTCCCATCCGTGCGGGGTCGGATCCCACGTCGGGTTCGGTGAGGGCGAAGCCGGACACGGCGCCTTTGGCCAGCCGCGGCAGGTATTTCTTCTTCTGCTCGTCGCTTCCGAAGAGTTTCAGCGGTTGCGGCACACCGATGCTCTGATGGGCCGACAACCACACGGCCGTCGAATTGCAGTAGGTCGCGATGAAGGCCATGACTCGGTTGTAGTTGGTCTGGGACATACCGAGACCGCCGTATTCCGTCGGAATCTTCAGTCCGAACAGTCCGATGTCGGCCATGGCCAGGATGGCGTCGTTCGGCAGTTCCTCGGTGCGGTCCACTTCGTCCGGATCGACGTACTCCTCCAGAACCGTGCGCGCCTTCTCGATGTACTCATCGCCAATGCGCTTGTCCGCTTCATCCTGCTCAGGGAAGGGGCTGAGCATATCCCAACGGAATTTCCCCTTGAACAGTTCGGCGACGAGACTTGGGAATACCCATTCCGTCTCCCGCGAGTCCTCGGCCAAATCGAGTGCTTTCTGCTTTTCCTGATTGTCGACTTTCATCGCGGCACCTCTAGTTTGATAATTCCCGCACCATGAGAAACGCACAGAAGTCGCCAGTCCAGCATTTATCCTAGACTAGAATGCGAATCTTGTCAAAACAATTCACGCAACCTGTGAAAGAGCATTGAGAACTGGTCAGGATTCCTTGAACTCGGCGACGACGGCCTGGACGCTAACCTTGGCGTCGCCAAGCAGCATGCGGGTGTTCTCTTTGAAGAAGAGCGGGTTGTCGACCCCCGCGAAACCCGACGCAAGCGACCGCTTCAGCACGAAACAGGTGTGGGCGTGGTCCACGTTGATGATGGGCATGCCGTAGATCGCGCAGCCCTCTTGTTCGCGGGCCGCCGGGTTCACCACATCGTTGGCGCCGATGACGATGGCCACGTCGACGGTCTCGATCATGGGATTCACGTCATCCATTTCCACCAACTGCTCGTAGGGCACATTGGCTTCGGCCAGCAGCACGTTCATGTGCCCTGGCATGCGGCCGGCGACCGGGTGGATGGCGTAGGACACTTCGGCGCCGTTCTCCTCGAGGATTTCGCCCAGCTCGCGCACCACGTGCTGCGCTTGGGCCACGGCCATGCCGTACCCCGGCACGAACACGACCGAGCTGGCCGCTTCGAGCACGTAGTACGCGTCTTGCGGCGAGATGACCGTGGCCTCGCCTTCGGCTTTGCTGGTCGAACCGCCGGTGGCGCCCAGGCCCCCGAACAACACGTTCGCCAGAGACCGGTTCATGGCCTTGCACATGATGGCCGTCAGGATGATGCCACTAGCGCCCACCAACGATCCCGACACGATCAACACGTTGTTTGAGATCACAAACCCGGATGCACAGGCCGCCAACCCGGAGTAGCTGTTCAGCAGGCAGATGACGACAGGCATGTCGGCGCCGCCGATGGGGATGGTGCTCAGTATGCCGAGGACGAGCGCCAGTACCGCCACCACGATGAACACGGGATACGCCGCGCTCGGGTTGATGACGTACACCACGCCCAGCACCACGGTTGCGGCGAACACCAGCAGATTCACAATGTGCTGTCCTTTGAACAGCACAGGCTTCCCACTGATCCTCCCCGCCAACTTGGCGTAGGCGACGATGCTTCCCGAGAAGGTGACGCCGCCGATGAGCAGGGTGAAGAAGATGGCGGTGGCCAGATACCAAATGGGCGGCGACCCTTCGGGCATCGTGCCTTCGGCCCAGATGCCCACCTGTCGGTGGTATTCGGCCCAGCCAACGCACAGGCTGGCGATGCCGCCGAATCCGTTGAACAAGGCTACAAACTCCGGCATGGACGTCATGGGGACGCGCACGGAGGCGATGGCGCCGATGACGCCGCCGACGATGGCGCCGCCGATGATGAACTCGTAGCGCATGTCCTGCCGGACCAAGGTGGCCACGACGGCGATGAGCATGCCCAGGGCCGAAATGAGGTTGCCCTTGCGGGCGGTCTTCTGCGAACTCAGCATCTTCAGTCCGAAGATGAAGAGGATGGAGGCCGCGATGTAGCTGACGTTGATAAGGGATTCGCGCATTACGACCGGCCTCCCTTCCCTTTGAACATGGCGAGCATTCGGTCGGTCACGAGGTACCCACCAACGACGTTAATCATGGCGAAGGCCACGGCGAACGTCCCCAGAATGGTGCTGAGGGTCTCGTTCTCAACGGACCCGGCTGCTATCAGGGCGCCCACTACCGTGATGCCCGAGATAGCGTTCGACCCTGACATGAGCGGGGTATGGAGTTGTGACGGCACCTTCGAGATCAGCTCGAACCCGAGGAAGATGGCCAGCACAAACACGAAGAAGAGCATTACCAGCATCGTTCTGTTCCTCTATTCATTTGAAGCCAGGACTACGCGTTCCTGACTTTCTTGATCATCTCGTTGCGAATCCCGCCCTCGTGGACAATCAGGCAACCGTCCATGATCTCGTCGTCGAGGTCGAGCTTGAGTGTTTTGGCCTCTTCGTCCCAGAAGTGGAGCAAGAGATTGTCCAGGTTCGCTGAGTACATCTGACTGGCATGCACCGGCACGCGGCCTTCCAAATTCGTCAACCCGACAATCTTCACCCCCTCGACCTCGACCACTTCACCGGCCACGGCGCCTTCCACATTGCCGCCGGTGTCAGCGGCCAAGTCGACAATCACACTGCCCGGCCTCATGCTTTTCACCATGTCGGCGGTGATGATGATGGGCGCCTTGCGGCCGAACAGCTTGGCGGTGGTGATAACCGCGTCGGACTGGGCGCACACTTTGGCCATGGCCTCTTGCTGCTTCTGCTTCTGTTCGTCGGTGAGCTCCTTGGCGTAGCCGTCCTTGGTCTGGCCGGTCTCGCCCAGGTCAACCTTCACGAACTTCGCGCCCAACGACTGCACCTGCTCGGCCACGACGGGCCGTGTATCGAAGGCGTCCACGCGCGCGCCCAACCGCTTGGCGGTGGCAATGGCCTGCAACCCGGCCACGCCCGCGCCGATGATGAACACGCGCGACGGCTTCAGCGTGCCCGCGGGGGTCATCATCATGGGCAAGCTGGTCTGCATGCGGTCGGCGGCCAGGAGAACGGCCACGTATCCGGCCAAGTTGGCCTGGGAACTCAGAGCGTCCATCTTCTGCGCCAGCGTGGTGCGCGGAATCATCTCCATGCTGATGGCGCTGACACCCTTCTCGACGATCGCATCCACCAGTTCATGCTCATTGAAGGGGTCCAGGAAACTGATGTGGATGCACCCCTGTTTCAGCGTGCCCACTTCCTCCAGCGGCGGTCTGCGCAACCGCAACACCACGTCGGCCGACGCCAGCATGCCGTTACGGTCAGTCGACACCTCCGCGCCCGCTTCCTTGTAGGCTTCGTCGGCGAACCCGCACGGCGTCCCCATACCCGACTCAATAGTGATCTGAACGCCTTTCTTGGCCAGTTTCACCACGGAATCGGGGATCAGGGGTACCCGTGTCTCACCGGGGTACGTCTCTTTCGGGACGAAAATCTGCATGGAACGACCCCTAGTCTCTGGTACGGAACCCAGTTTCTCCGGTACACAATGAGAGACGCGGCCATCGCCGCATCCCGCTAACAGTCAGACGGTCCCACGCATAATGCAACACAAAGAGGGTGTGAGTTAGTCCGGGGGATGCGTGTTAGTGCTTTGAGACGCGGCGGCACGGCGCCGCTCCATCCCATAGGAAGTACGGGACACATGGGGCCTATGCGTCCTATTCCCTTCCACGCACGGCTGCGCAGTGTTGGCGGCTAGGCGGCGCTTGACGCGCCCCCCTTGTTGGAAAGGTAGTCGTGAATGGCACGGGCGGCCTGGCGACCGGCGCCCATGGCCTCGATGACCGTGGCCGAGCCAGTGACGATGTCACCGCCGGCGTAGACGCCCGGAATGGAGGTTGCACACGTTTTGGGGTCTACGGTGATGTTGCCCCACTTGTTGAGCACCAGCCCTTCCGTGGCGGAGGTCAGCAATGGGTTGGACACGTTGCCGAGCGCAGGAATGACCATGTCGCAGTCGATCTTGAACTCCGACCCTTCTAGGGCAATCGGCCGACAGCGCCCGGAATCGTCCGGTTCGCCCAGTTTCATGCGCAAACACTCGAGACCCACGACATTGTTGTTCTCATCGCCCAGAATCCGCGTCGGATTCGTCAGGAACTGGAAGACCACGCCCTCTTCCCCGGCGTGCGCAACCTCGTCGGCCCGGGCCGGCACTTCCTTTGCCGACCGGCGATACACGATGCTCACTTCTTTCGCACCGAGCCGCAGCGCCGTGCGGGCAGCGTCCATGGCCACGTTGCCGGCGCCTATCACGGCCACGCGGTCGCCGACGAGCACAGGCGTTTCGTATTCTTCCCGATAGGCCTTCATAAGGTTCACCCGGGTCAAGAACTCGCTTGCGGAATAGACACCGATGAGGTTCTCACCAGGAAGGCCGAGGAACGCCGGGGCGCCCGCGCCCACCGCGATGAAGACCGCGTCGTAGCCTTCCTCCATTAGTTCATCGATGGTGTGGACTTTGCCAATCACCATGTTGGTCTTCATTTCCACACCCAGGCTCTTCACGTACTCCACTTCCCGCGCGACGATCGCCTTGGGCAGGCGGAACTCGGGAATCCCGTAGAGCAACACGCCGCCGGGCGCGTGGAACGCTTCGAACACAGTCACTTCGTACCCTTGCTTGCCCAAGTCACCCGCGCAGGTGAGTCCGCCCGGGCCGCTGCCGATGATCGCAACGCGCTGGCCTTTCGGCATCTCAACCACGGGCGCGACCGGCTCATGCTTGGCTTCCCAATCCGCGACGAAACGCTCCAATGCGCCGATGGAAACGGGCCGGTCCGTCAGGCCCACCGAGCAAAGCTGTTCGCATTGGGTTTCCTGGGGGCAGACGCGACCGCAGACCGCCGGGAGGCTGTTCTTATCTTTGAGAATCTTCGCCGCGACGGGCAGGTCATCGTCTTGCATGGCCTTGATGAATCCAGGAATGTCCACTTCCACAGGGCATCCGTCAACGCATTTCGGAATCGCGCAGAGCCGGCACCGGTCCGCCTCCTGCCGCGCACGGGCGACGGTCATGCCAACGGCGACTTCATCAAACCGACCGACGCCTTTGGCCAGCCGTTCAAGACTGTCGATCACGAAGGCCGCCGTTTCCTTCTCGAATGACGCGAGGGGCAGAGCACCCGGTCCTTCAGAGCGTGCCAATTCCGCGGCCTGCTTCTCGAGTCGACACTCGTGCCCATCCGTGTCCGCCGCTTCGGCCTCCAGAGCCTCGGCCTCAAGACCGCGGTAGGTGCGCTGTCGCGCCATAAGCTCGTCGAAGTCGACTTCCGCGCCGTCAAACTCCGGCCCGTCCACACAGGCGTATTTTGTTTCACCGGCCACCGTGACACGACACCCGCCACACATGCCCGTGCCGTCGACCATGATCGGATTCAGACTCACAACTACATGGACGCCATGCTTCTTGCAGCAGTCCGCCACAGCCTTCATATGCGGCACCGGGCCGATGGCAATCACTTCGTCGATGGTCTCGCCGGCCTCGATAAGATCCGTCAAGATCTGTGTGGCGAATCCGTGATGGCCGAAGGATCCGTCGTCGGTGCTGTACAGCACCTTCTCGCTCGCGGCTCCCATGCGATCGGTCCAGAACAGAAGCGACTTGGTGCGGGCGCCGACGATCGAAATGACGCGATTGCCCGCCGCGTGGCAGGCCTTGGTCTGCGGGTACATGGGCGCTACGCCGAGCCCTCCCGCCAGGCAGACGATGGTCTTGCCGCCCTGAGGGATCGCGCGGTCCTTGCCTAACGGGCCCACAACATCCAGGAACGTGTCGCCCTCGTTCAATCCACCGAGTTTGGTCGTGCCCTTGCCGATCTCCTGCATCACGAGGGTGATCGTGCCTTTGGCCGCATCGCTGTCAGCGATGGTGAGCGGAATCCGTTCCCCGAATTCGTCGCCGCGGACGAGTACGAAGTTGCCCGGCTTGGCCTTGTTTGCGATGGCAGGGGCCTCGACCTCGAACTCCTTGATGCGATCCGCCAACTCCAGCTTCTTGACAATCTTGAACATCGTTTCCTCGCTGTATGCGTTTGTCCTGCTTCCGCCGCAGGCGTGTATCAATCCGCGCCAATCCAGAAACTCGGTCTTCCGCCTACTCCACGCCAGGTGCCTTCTGCGCGTTGCGTGCGTCTCCCCCCACACGCGAAATGCTGAGCGCAAAGGCCATGCACGACGCGTAGTACAGAGGATACGTGAGCCACACGTTCAACGGATTGGGTGCCAGGTAGGCCCAGCGTGCTACGAACACGTCGGACACGTAGAATAGCGCCGCCGCCACGGGAATGATCCAGGCGCGGCGGGATGCGTGCGTGCCGATGGCGGTCGTCGCCATCACGGAAATCACGATGATGTATGCAGCCACCAGCCCCAGGTGGCCGTCGGGAAGATGCGGCTTGAACAGGAGGAAGAGCGCGGCCCCGGCCGCGGCGGCAATCGTGCCGGCCACGATGGTCCGGAGCGGTTTCAGTCCCTCCATGGCAAATGCCGCGATGAATCCGAAATGTCCGATCAGGAAGCACGCCACGCCCAAACGGAAGTCCATAGGGCCGAAGAGGTCGCCCAGCCAACAGAACGACAGCCCCGCGAGCACGTAGCGGCCGTAGGTGGTCCAGAGGGCGCCCGAGAGCAGTGCGGCGAGGATGAAGGAGGAGGAGGCGGCCATGGCGGCCGCGCGACCCGACAGGCCGCCCACGTTCTGACGGAACACGACCACAACCACGGAGAATGCGCAAATGGCCATGAGGACACGACACCACTTCGGGGCCTTGTCAGACCCGGGCGAAGTCGCGAAGGGGCAATTCGAGGAGTTTGCCATCTGAGTCATTCGCAGCCCAAAGGAACCCTATTGACTTCAAATTAGCGTCAACACGAACACAATGCAGAACGTTCTATCGACACGATCAAGCTAGTGATAGACGTCTGCCAAGACGCGGGCACCGCCCCTCTCGGCACCCTTTCCGACAACTTGGCCGGAAGGCAAACGGGACGATATCACAGCGGGCTGGCAGCGATCAAACAATGCGGTTGGGCCAAACCGCCTGATAGCTGGGGACGTCAGGGCCTGTGCTCGCTGCCGGGCCGAGCAATCGCTTTCGGACAAGGCCGCCTCCAGTACGCACGCTCCGCCTGCGGCACCGCCCTCAGGCCTGTCATTTGAAAAGCACCGCCACCGGGCAGGATTCACACTCGATGATCCTGACGACCTCCATCTTCTCCAAGTCGACGAAGTGGACGCGGCCCCACGGCTCGAATGACTCTTCACCGGCGCCTTCGCGCGCCACTTCGCGCTCGCCTCCCTCACAGCACGCCATGAGGGCGAAATCTTCCGTGACCCACACTGAAGAGATGGACACAGGGAGCTTGCCCAACAGGGGTCCAGGAAGGGATGTAAGCAGCCTTGTCTCAGCCACAGAAGGCGAGGTCATCCCAATCCCGCCGCCGCTCAGGGTCACGAAGAGGTCCGTCAACTGGTTGGTCCTTCCCCACCACACATCCTCGGGCCATCGCTCCTCGACAGGCCACGGCTCGACGGAGTCCAAGAGGCTTAGCTTCCCACTATCGAGGTCCAGCGTGTACGCCTGTGCCACGGGCGGAGTGTCCGGATCCCGGCGCCAGTACCATAACGTCGACACCACACGCGCCTCCCAGTCGACGTCGAGTCCGCACATCGAGCCGGCGCACTTCGGCCAAGGGCGTGTGATCATGTCGCCGACGCGATAGGAGCGCGTTATTCTCCCGTTGTGCGTATCGACGAGGTGGAAGTCCCACATCTCACGCACGAGCAGTTCCCGTCGATCCGAAGAGAGCAATAACCACTGGGGTCGCGAAATCGTGCCAAGTCCGAGCAGACGGCCATGGCCTGTCACCGAGTCAACCCACGCCAAGTCCGGGTCCCCCGCTTCCCCGCAGACGAAGAGGTACCTTTCATCAGCGGGGAGTATCCTCCTTATGCGACAGTGCCGGTTCGGGGACGGGAACACATCGGATTGCAGTGGTGCAAGCAGCTTCAGCGTATTGGCATCAACGACCTGAACAGGATACCTCTGCTCGCTCCAACCTTCAGTGCAAGTGCCCACGTACAGAACCTTCCCGTCCACCGACATAGCGGCGGTGGAGGTGCGTTCCCGGTTCGGCCACTTGTATGTAAGCCGTGCCTCGTTGAGCTGGGAGTAGTCCGAGGAAAGCAAACGGATCGGGCCATCCTCCTCGACGATATGCACACGCTCGAAAGCGTCGGCGCGAGGGACTAGGATCAACAGGCCGAGCAGGATTCGATGAACTGTCATGGTTCTGTAATCCCCGAAAGTTCGAATGCGGTTCCGCAGGGGCCGAGAAAAGCGCTCTCGACATGGCCCAGGCACCTCGCTGCACTCTGAACTGAGCCCAACCAGAAGCGTACTGACCGAGGCTCGCATGGGCGCAATCCTATTTCCGAAACGCGAATGCGAACAACTCCGCGTTCTTCATGTTGAACTGAAGCACAACAGGCTTACCCGCCAAGGCCGCCACGTCGCGTTCGCCGTCCCAAGTGACGACGTGGCGGAGGCTGTCGCCGGTGATGGCTTCGGACTGCTCGAAGCCTTCGATGGGCCTGCCTGCCGCATCGAGGAGCGCGACGGTGATGGCGCCGCCATCCTTGACGCGGGCGTTAATTTCGAGCCGTGTGCCGTCGAAAGCTACGGGCACGGTGGTCAATGCGCCGCCTTCGGGCGGGACATCGACCGATACGAAGCGATCCAGGTCCCAGATGGCGAGACCGATGGACGAGGTGTATTCGGTGAGACGGCCGGTGTCTTCAGCGCGGTAGAGGCACGGGGTGCCGTGTGTGTAATTCGATCCGCTGTAGTAGAGCCAGACTTCGTCACCCACCCGGAGCGCGCGGGACTGAGTCGCGAAGAACCCACAATCCCATTCGCCGAGATCGCCGCGCGGCACGCAGGGCGTGCGGAAGGGCCGGTCCCAGTGTTCCAGGTCGCGGGATACGGCCAATTGAATCTCGCCGGGACCTTCCTGGTTGCCGAACCGGGCTTCGTTGTTGACGGTGAACATCCACACGAAGGCGAGGGTACAGGATTCCATGGGATACGCGCCGACACCGTAGAACTCGGTACGCATCTGTTTGGGGTCGTCGGGCACGTCGAGGATGGGGCGGACCTGTTCAAGCCGCGCAAGGGTGCCCGCGTCGTCCCGCATGTCGCTCTTGATGGCCAGTTTCGACTCGGTCCAGGTGTCAAAGTCCTCGCTGGTCGTAACGTAGAACAGGCGGCGCTCGAAACCTTCATGCTTCGTGTGGATCTTCGGGAACGCAACGTAACAGCCGCGGAACTCGTCGTAGTATCCCGTGACCACGTCGCCGCCGCGCGTGAACTCCTCCTTGGCGTGCTGGGTCCACGTGAAGCCGTCAGGGGACACCCAGGTCATGTACCCGTACTTCTGCTCCTCGACCTCCTTGTGATGGAAACGGAACCCGGTCATCTTGTACCGCTTGGCGGGATCCGTCTCGCTTGGATCGCGGAACACAGAAGGCAGCAGAATCTTGTCGGCGATGATGTTGTGCTCGGGGTACGTGTCGGACTTCACCGTACCGATGAGCGGTTTCTCCCAGTGGACGCCGTCCTCGCTCTCGGCATAGTAGACGCCATAATTGGGAAACTCGTCGGGTTCTTCGCCCAGGTACCACATGCGGAACCGTTTCATCTCCTCGTCGTAGATCACGTTGCCGTAGATTTCGAGCCGCCACCCTTCCCAGGGTTTGTCGGCCTTCACGATGGGATTCCCGGGATGCGTCCGCGCTGGATGAAGCGTGAAGGCCACGTTCCGAGTGTCGCGCACGAGGACGCGGTCCACGAACAACTGGGAATGGTCGGCGACGTTGAACGGTGACATGGCGGCCTCCACAACGGGTGTGATCATAAGAGCGGCGAGCGCCAGACACAGGGCGCCCAAGGCATACGACTTCTCGGTCGGCATGGTTAGATCCCCCCTCTCGGGATTGGCCCCGAATCATCCCGAAGTATTGACAAGTGGCGCGCACGCGAAGCTCAGGCGTCACCAAACACTTCAACCGCGCCACAACTCGCTACCAGACGTTCTGGATTGGCGGACCCGGGTTGGATTCGCCGTGTGCGGGCGATATGATGATGCGAACGGCCCGGCCCGATCAAGTGCGCCGCGGCACCGTCAGAGGGAGCATGCAGTATGGAAGTGATCATTCGCGATTCGCGTGAGAAGGCCGTATCGCTGACGGCCGCCATCGTCGCGCGCGCCGTCCGCGCGAAGCCCAATATGGTCCTGGGTCTCGCCACAGGGCGCACCATGGAAAAGGTGTACAAGATTCTGGTGGAACTGTACGAAGACGACGGGCTGGATTTCTCGCTGGCACGGACGTTCAATCTCGATGAATACGTGGGTCTGCCGCCGGAGGATCCGGCCTCGTACCGGCATTACATGAACAAGCACCTGCTCCATCAAGTGAACATCGACAGCCGCAACACCCACCTGCCCGACGGCACGGCCGAGGATCTGGACGCCGAGTGCGCAACCTACGAGCGGGCCATCCAGGAGTGCAACGGCATCGACCTCCAACTTCTGGGCATTGGCCGCACGGGACACATCGGGTTCAACGAACCCCTGTCCGCCATGCAATCGCGCACCCGGGTCAAGGCGCTGGCCCCGGGCACCGTCGAGCAGAACGCGCCGCTCGTGGGCGACGATAGGCCTTTCCCGCGCCGCGCCATCACCATGGGAGTCGGCACGATTCTGGAATGCAAACGGTGCGTGTTGCTTGCTACCGGCGAGGAGAAGGCCGAGGTCATCGCCAAAGCCGTGGAGGGTCCCGTGACCTCCATGATCTCCGCGTCAGCCCTGCAGCTTCATCCGCGGTGTACGGTCATTGTGGACGAGGCGGCTGCGTCGCTTCTGGAAAACACCGACTACTACCGCTGGGTCTTCGAGAACGAACCCGAGTGGCAGGAGTACCAATAGATTGGGGGGACGTGCGGAATGCGTTCGATCCGTCATGTGGCACGCGGCGTGAACGCACCGTGCCTGCTCTTCGCCATCGTGGGGCTACTGGTATGCCATACAGGCTGGACCGCGACAGGCGCGGCCGACGCCGCGGGGGCGTCGAGCTCCCTCGACAGAGAGAAGGAGTTGGATTCAACCATGTCCAAATCGCCCATCGACTTCGCCAAATTCTACGCCTATGACGAACTGTGCAGCCACATCCGCGACCTGGTGGCGCGGCATCCCGAGCTGGCGTCGGTACGCACCATAGGGACCAGCCCGGAGGGCCGCGACCTGCTGCTCGTGGAGATCACGAATCCTGAGACGGGTCCGGCGTCTGAGAAGCCTGTGTTCCTTGTTCACGGCAACATCCACGCGGGCGAAGTGTCGGGATCGACATGCGCGCTCTATCTCATTCACCGCCTGCTCAACGCGCCGAAGGATGACGCACAGACCCAACGGCTGCTGGATACCATCGCGTTTCACATCGTGCCGCGTGTCTGTCCGGACGGCGCCGAGGAGATCCTCACGCAAGACCGGCAGGTGCGGAGCCGCCGCACCTTCGAGAAGGTCAAGAACTGCATCTGGCCCGAAGACCTCAATGGCGACGGCCGCATCCATCAGATGCGCATTGCCGACCCCAATGGCTCCCTCTTCGCGCCTGACGACGAACCGCGCCTGCTTGTTCCGCGGTCGCCGGGGGACGAGGGCGGCACGCGGTACCGTGTGACCACCGAAGGGATGATTCACGATTGGGATGGCGGTCCGTGGGACGGGCCGGCGCTGGACCACTACGACTTCAACCGCAACTGGGCCGCGAACTGGCTTCCCCAACATCAGCAAGCCGGCGCGGGCAACTACCCCTTCAGCGAACCCGAGGTCCGCGCGCTGGCCGACCACGTATTGGCCACGCCCACCATCTTCGGCATGTTCGGATTGCACAACGGGACCAACGCGATTCTACGTCCGCCAACGTCGGGCGGCGATGGCGCCATCAACAACAACGACATTCTGGCGTTTCGCCGCCTGGCCGCCGTGGGCGCGGACATGACGGGGTTTCCCGCCAAAGCCATCCACGAATACCGGAACGTCATGGCCCAGCCCATCAGCCTGCACGGCACCTTCACGGAATGGGGCTACTACCATTGCGGATTGTTCGCCATGGAGATTGAGTTGGGGAATCTCTACAACGGCGTCGGCTACACAACCGAAGAACTGTTCGCCATGACACCCGAGAAGGACCGCGAGCGGGACCGGAAATGTCTCGAATGGCACGACGCCCATCCATCGGACCAAGTGTTCGCCGACTGGCAACCTTTCGACCACCCGCAGCTTGGCCCGGTCGAGATCGGCGGCATCCGGCCGGAGGGACTGTACAACGTGGTGCCAGAACAGCGGATCGACGTGTGGCAGAAGACCTGCCGGTTCACGCTGGCCCTGGCCGAACGTGGCCCGCGCCTCGAGTTGTCCAACGTGGCGAGTGAAGCCATGGGCGGAGGCCTCTACCGTGTGCGATGCCGCGTGGCCAACGAAGGTTATCTCCCGACGCATGTAACATCTCTGGGTGCGGGACTCGGCCACATGGAGGCCGTGCAAGTCGAAGTAGATCGTGAAGGGGACGTCGAGTTCGTGGCGGGCCGTAACCGAGTCGACATTGGTCACCTGGGCGCGTCGGCGTACCAGGACCTGGAATGGATCGTGAAACCGGGTGATGGCGCGTCAATCCGTATCACGGCCCACGCGGCCCGTGCGGGTGTGGCTCATGCGGCCGTGACGTTCTGAATGTGACCCAAATGAAGACCATGACCGTTCGTCATGACAGGAGACATCCGAATCATGCAGTACGTGCTGACGATCACCGTGTGCGCCGTGCTCCTCGCGTCCCGCGCTTGGGCTGAGGAGAGCGAGCCGAAGTTCATCGACCACGGTGTCGCGGCCGCGGTGTCTGAGTCCCGGGGCGTCATCGCCGCCGCCACATCCGACGGAACACCCGTCATTGCGGCCATGTCCTACGACATCTACGAAGGCGCGTCCCGGACCTCGCTGCTCCTCATCGATCCGGCCACCGGCGCTACGGAGCAGTTCTGGTATCCCAAGAAGGACGCCCCCAGCGCGCCCGATTTCAGTCTGATGACTTCGGCAGCGGGCCGGTTCTATGTGATGCTGGGCGATGTGTTCCTTGAATTCGACCTGGACGAACGGCGCTGGTCGTTCGATGAGGACCCCGGCAAGGGAACGGCCATGTCCTTCGGTGAGGGCCCCGACGGCACGATCTACGCGGGCACCTATCCGAACGCCCATCTTCTCGCCTTCAATCCCGAATCGCGGATACTCACGGACCTTGGCCGTTTCGATCCGATTGAGAAGTACCCCTCGTCATTGGCGGTCGATGACGCGGGCTGGGTCTACGCAGGCATCGGCACGGCGCGCGCCAATGTGGTCGCCATCAACACGGCGACGAAGGAGCGGCGGCAGCTCGTGGAGGAAACGGACCGCGGCACGGGGACCGGGTACGTGTACCGCGCGTCAGATGGCATGGTCTACGGCCGGTTACCCGGCAAACCGACGTTCCGCCTCCACAACGGCGAAGCCGAGCCGGTCGACCCGCCCCCCGCTCCGGTGCCGACCCGGAGCATCAGTTGGGGACGGATGGTCGCGGACTTTCCCGGAGGCGGGAAGATCGCGGCGTTCAGCATTCCGAACAAGACCCTTGCCATCGAGGCTGCAGATGGCACGCGACGCACCCTCTCGTTCGACTACGAATCAGCCGGCGCAGGCATCACATCCATGACGGTTGCGCCCGACGGGACCGTGTACGGGTCCACGTGCCATCCGTTCCGCCTGTTCCGCCTCGCGCCCGGTACTGGGGCGATTGAGAACCTCGGTGGGCTGAGCGCCGTCGGGGGCGGCAACTTCGCGGGGCTCGACGTGCGAGGAACGACTGTCTACGGCGGCGAATACGCGGGCGGACGGCTATACGCCTTCGACACCACGAAGCCCTGGAACGATTCCGACGACGCGGAGGCGAATCCGCGGATGCTGGTCCAGTACAAGCGCGACGTCTGCCGGCCGCGCACGGCGTTGGCCCATCCCGACGGGCGCCACGTGCTGTACGCAGGGTTCGCGGGATACGGATTGGTGGGCGGCGGCATCGGCATTTGGGACGCCGAGACCAATGAATCAACGCTGTTGGCCAATGCGGAGGTGTTGCCGGGGCATAGCGTCATCACGCTCGACGCGCTGCCCAACGGCGACGTCGCCTGCGGCACCAGCATCGACACGCCGGGTGGCGCCACGCCCGTGGCCGACACGGGACGCGTGCTCGTTCTCGACTGGCAAACGCGTACGGCGGCGTTCAGTCTCGAGCCGGTCCCCGGCGCGCGGGACGTCAACTGCGTTGCTGTCAGTCGCGATGGCCGTGTGTTCGGCATCACAAACACGTCGTGCCTATTCGCGCTGGACGTTGTCGGCGAGCAGGTGACCGCCACCGCGGATGTGAGTGGCTACGGCAATCCGGTACGCCCCGACCAGTCCCTCTTCTTCAGCCCGAACGGCCGCCTCCTGCTCCTCCTGAACAAGACACTGCTTGAGGTCTCGCCTTCAGACCTGTCGGTGCGTGAGTTGGCCAAGCTTCCCGAGGCGGCGGGCGCAGGCGTGGCCCTCAGCAGGGACCGCGTGTACTACGCCGTGGGCGCCCGTATACGGAGTTGCCGCGTGCCCGAGTGAGCGCGGTACCCTGTGGACGAAACCGCGGAACTCGGGGTACAATCTCGGTGTTCAACGGCTGCGAGAGTTGCTTCTGGGGTAGGGACTCGGGGACCCCTGTGTTGCGGCCGCGTGTCGCGAATCGACAGGAGAATGGTATGTGCTTCGTCCGCAGGGGCTCTGTGTTGCTTTGTATCGTGCTGGCATCAATGGGGTTGGCCATCCAAGCCAACGCCGCCACCATCACCCTGACGGGTACCGTCACCGAGACCGGCACAGGCGATCCGGTGATAGGCGCCACCGTGTCGGCCACGCGCGCGGACTACCTGGGCACTACGCAATCCGACCAGCCCATCACCGTGGAAGTGTCCGTCGCGACCAACGCGTCCGGGCAGTACACCATTAGCATTGACGACGGCACACCGGATCTGGACCGGGTGCTGGTCTACACGCGGTCACTCACCCACTTCAATGAACTGTACGACGACGTCGCGACGTCCGGGGCCACGCCGACCTACGGTGACACGCAGCAGGCCGGCGTTGTGGAGGTCAATTTCACGTCGAGCGTGACGGGCATCGATTTCGTGTTGGAGGATGCGGGTTCTGGCATGACGACCTACATGGTCGAAATGTCAGACGGGGTGCGATTGGCGACGGATGTGTATGTGCCGCCGGGAACGGGCCCGTGGCCCACGATGCTGTATCGCACGCCCTACGGAAAAGACACCGACGCGGTGGGTACGTGGCCGAGTTGGGTGGCCCGTGGTTATGTGGTGGTTTCGCAGGATATCCGCGGCAATTACGGGTCGGAAGACATCTTCCGCGCCTACTATGACGACGGTTGGGGCGCAAACAGGGACGGATACGAAACGGTCGAGTGGATTCGGGCCCAGAGCTGGAGCGACGGTGACATCTGCACCCTCGGCGGGTCGGCGCGCGGCATTTCGCAGAATTTCCTGATGGGCAGCATTCCCCCAGGCTTGGTGTGTCAGCACATCAATGTGGCCGCGTCGAACATGTACACGCAGGCCATGTTCCAGGGCGGCGCATTCCGCAAAGCGCTGACCGAGAACTGGATGGATGGGCAAGGCCCCGCGGCCCGCGCGTACCTCGAAAGCGACATCAAGACCCGACCCCATTCGGACGACCCCTACTGGGACTACATGCGCCCCGAGACGCGGTACGGGGCGGTGACGTGGCCGACGGTGAACCAGGGCGGGTGGTACGACATCTTCCTGCGTGGAACCATCAACAACTTCCTGTACCTTCAGCACAACGGCCAGCCCGGCTCCGACGGGAACCACAAGCTCATCATCGGGCCGTACGGCCACGGCGCGCCTCAGAGTAGTTTCGCGTGGCCCGACGGATGCACGAACTCGGGCGCGGCATATCAGAGTTCCGCGGCGTGGAGCGACTACTGGGTGAAAGGCATCGATACGGGCGTAATGGATGACCCGCCGGTGGCCTATTACATGCTCGGCGATGTCACCCAACCCGCCGGGCCGGGCAATGAGTGGCATTTCGCCAACGATTGGCCCGTGCCCGCGACCGAGGTGCCCTTCTACCTCCACGCGGGCGGCGTGTTGAACAACGTGCCGCCGGACGGCATCGAGGCCGCCGACGTATACGACTACGACCCGACCGACCCGGTCCCCACCCTCGGCGGCGCGAACTTGACCATCTCGCGCGGTCCCTACGACCAAGCCAGCCTGGAGGCCCGCGACGATGTCATCGTATTCACTACACCGGTGCTCACGGAGCATGTGGAGATCACGGGGCAGGTGACGGTGGTGCTGTATGCATCGAGTTCAGCGTTGGACACCGATTTCACGGCGAAACTGTGCGACGTTTATCCCGACGGACGGTCCATGCTGGTCTGCGACGGCATCATCCGGGCGCGCCATCGCAACACACAAGCCACGGACGAACTACTGACGCCGGGCCAGGCCTACGAGTTCACCATCGACCTGTGGGAAACGTGCATCGCCTTCAACGTGGGGCACCGTATCCGGCTGGCCATCTCTAGCAGCAACTACCCGCGGTTCCACGCGAATCCGAACACGGGCGAACCGTTCAACCAGGAGACGACGACGGTGGTGGCCACGAATTCGCTGTTCCACCAGATTGGTCAGGAGTCGCACCTGCTGCTGCGCGTGACGGGACCCGATGCCGACGTGAACGGCATCCCCGATCCCGCCGACCTCGACGGCGACGCCATGGTGGATACTTTTGAGTGGCGCATCATCCGCGACAACCCGTCGGATGGGATCGTCACGTTGGAGGACGTCCTCGGGACGGACGACTACGACGGCGACGGCCACACCAATGCGACGGAACACATGAGCGGCACGGACCCGCTGATAGCCGACGGCGCCTTGCCAGCGGCGGGGGTCCTGGCGACCGTGATGCTTGCGCTGCTGATGATTGGGGTCGTTGCGGTGGCGAGGAAGCGAGCACGGGCGTAGAGGGGATTGGAGCGGTCGTCGCGTGACCTGCCGGTCACGTCGGTGGCGCGCCCGGAGACCACGCCAAAGC
>JAAEQP010000800.1 GCA_024231375.1 bacterium
CGACCCACCAACCGTGGTACTGACCACGCAGAAGCTGCTGTTGAGCGGTTCCGACATCTTCTACGGACTCCATTGCACGACGACAAACGATCAAGGGCGTACGTGGACGCCGCTCGCGCCACAGACCGCGATGAAACGGCATCAGGAACCGAACGAGGTCGAGGCGGTGGTGTGCGACTTCACGCCAAAGTGGCACGCAGCCACCAAGACCCTTCTTGGCACCGGCCACATTGCGCGCTACAAGGGCAATCGCCTGATACACGGTCATCGGCGCGGCGTGGCGTATGCCACGTATGACACGGATGCCAACGCATGGCGTGACTGGCATCAGGTGACCGTGCCGGACGACCCAGCGTTCTTCAATTCGGGTGCTGGTTCCGGACAGCGCTACGACCTACCCAACGGTGACATCCTCGTGCCCGTGTACCACGCTCCCGAAGGCGGGAAGGTATACGCCACCTCGGTGCTTCGCTGCACCTTCGACGGCGAGATCTTGTCATGTGTCGATCGTGGCAATTCCATGTCGGTGAACATCAAGCGCGGCCTCTACGAGCCCTCCGTCACGAAGTTTGGCGACCGGTTCTATCTGACCCTGCGCAACGACGACGCGGGGTATGTCACCGTGGGCGACGACGGCCTCCACTTCGAGAAGCCCATCAAGTGGACATTCGACGACGGGCAGGAATTGGGCAACTACAACACCCAACAGCACTGGATTCTACACCCCGGCGGCAAAGGCCTGTTCCTCGCCTACACCCGCCGCGGCGCGAACAACGACCACGTCTTCCGTCATCGCGCGCCGTTGTTCATCGCCCAGGTCGACCCGGAACGCCTCTGCGTGATGCGCGCTACCGAGCGGATTCTCGTTCCTCAACGCGGCGCACGACTGGGCAATTTCGCGATCGCCGAAGTCAGCGACACGGAGACGTGGGCGACCGTGGCCGAGTGGATGCAGCCGGTCGGGTGCGAGAAGTACGGCTCGGACAATTCCATCTACGCCGCACGCGTGTTGTGGAAGGATTAGCGGGCTCCGGCCTCGCACCAGAGTTCGTACACAAGCTTCCCGTGTGCGTCGTCGTCGGTATCGGCATAGCTTTCCAGCGTCTTCACGAAACCCTGGCAGAGCTTGATTGCCGTCTCGGTGTACGAGAGGTCCGCCGCCGCACGCGATGCCTCGGGCAATTCCGGGAGCTGTTCGGTGGCACGCAACTCTGCACGAGTGGAAGCGACCGCCACACAGTCCAGGACCAGCGCCGCATGCCGTGCCTCGTAACACCCGGTCAGGCCCTTCTCCGCCGCAAGATCGCTGAACGAGGCCACCCGCAGGAAATCCGCGTCCGTCTCCTTGATCGGCTTGGCGGCCCCCTGACCTTCGGCAACCAACACGCCGTCCAGGTACAGGCGCAGCTTGCCATCGGCGTCGCGCGTGGCGGCGACATGCTGCCAAACGTCCGGCGCGAGCGTAGCCTCTGAGGAGAGGGTCCCCGTCGGGCAGATTAGGCGTAGCGCGTTCTGAGGATGCGTGTCGATCAGATATCCGTCGTTCTCGCCAACGGTGATGCGATCCACGATACGTGCGCCGCCTTCCTGCAGAACCCCGGGCCGAATGACCGCCTCAATGGTGAATGGCCCGTCCAAGTCAAGGCCTTCGCTCGCCGGTATCGTCACCCATCCTCTGCCGTCCAGGCGAAGGCAGCCATCCTTCACAGCCGCACTACCCTCAATCTTCCCGCCTAGCTCTTCGGAGGAAGCCTGTATCGCGACCTCCGATCCGTCCTCGGCGAAGCGCCAGGACGCTGCACAGTCGGGGGCCGACTTGCCGGACTTGGAAGCCTTCACCTCGTCGATGGGCAGTGCGCGGTGGTACACGCGAACTTCACGGATGTCACCCACGAAACGGTTTTCCCCGTTGCTGTCCGCGCCAATGCGAAGGGGCAAGTTGGTGCCGCCTGCGCGCGGCATACTGTCGAGCCGCGATGCAAGCACTTCGCGGCTCACGGCGCGAGAACCCCTGGGCGCCTCACCTTGCCATGGCGCGGGAGATGCGCCTCCCAGAAGGATCTCCACACGTGTCTCGGCGTTGACTGCATCGTAGGGCAACCGGACGCGTTCCCGGTCGAATTCTTCCCACGCGGCGCCGTCCAACCGCACGCCCGTCACCTCGCCCGCACCCGAAGTGGCGATGTAGATTCGCTTCTCGCCGAAACGTATCGGAAACCGCTGTTCCAGACGCGTGATGGTAGGCGGTATGTGAGGTATCAAGACGAGTTCGTCTGCTTTGTAGAGGTATTCGAACTGACCGCGCACGCATGCTGCAAGGGGTCCAAAGGAGTCGTAGCAGAGATTGACGGGCTGCTTCGGTTGGTACACCCTGCTACCGAACTCGACGAGGGGATTGTCCATGCGAAACTGGCGGGCGAACCCGATCATGTGCTCAACCGAACGGCGCGCGTCCGCATACGCACCCAGCCGGTAGTAACCCATCACCATCCGTGCTTCGCACGTGGACCAGTGCCCACCGTTCACCCACGTCCCATGCTTCCACAGCCACGAAGTGGGGGACTCGTACATGTCATCCAGACCGGGCTCATTCGCGATGATGACGTCGTGACGGCGTAGTCCCGGGATGGAAACGATGGTGTCATAGATGCGCCTGGCCTGGTCGTCGTCGACAACCCGAAAGGCGATGGCGTCATGGTTTGGCGAGGCTTCGAAGTACCCGTGTTTCGGAGCGCCGTACACCCCATGCCGTGTCCCGTCCGGGTCGAGGGATTTGATGAGATACCCTTCCGCCGTCGTGACGGCCGCAAGCCCGCGTCGAGCGGCATCCCGGCGCTTTGTGAACTCTTCCGCCCTCTCAGCGTTTCCCGCAAGTCGTTCCAGTTCAATGAGCCGGTCCAACGCGGCAATGTAGCTGACCGACAAACCGGCCAGATACGCCTTCCCGTACGTGCCATCCGGTTTCTTCCATCCCGCGTAGCTGGGCGCGAGCAGGTTGCCGGCAGCCCCCGCGAGAAACAGGTCGTTCTCCGGGTCGCGTCGGCTCTCGATGAAATTGGCGCACCGTTCCAGCTTGGGCAGGTAATGAGCGATGGCCTCCTCGTCACGGCTGATAAGCAGCAGTTCCGCCTGCATCAGACACCCCGCCGCCGTGAACTCCATCCCCCAATCGTGCATGGCGTGCCGGCCGTCGCCCTGCCGATACACAATCCATCCAGGGGAGGCCGCATCGCACAGAGACCCGTCGGGAGCAACGTATCCGTTGCCCCCGGCCCGCTTTCCATCGCCCATCTGGTCGAACCAAAGGTCCTGGGAATTCTGCAGAAACGTCACATACGGCTCTGTGAGAAACGGCAACGCGCAGTACGTAGGACCATAGCTGTTCTGAATCCACCACGCGCCCCACGTGGGACCTTCCACCAACCCGTTCCAAGCCGGCGTGTACAACATGGGAAGGTTCTGGTACTCCGGGTCAGGATCGAACATCCGCCGGGCCGTATCCAGCAGGCGCACGTACTCTGCGTCACCCTCGCCCGAGAAGTACTCGCCCGTGAACACCTCATCCCCCCGCGCCGCACCCGACGCGCAACACGCTCCCACGCAAACGACGGCCACCAATCCAAACGCCAACCAAGAATCGATCATCTCAATCGCCCTCCCCATCGGAACGTCTTGTCACATCCTGCAGAGAACCTCTGTCTACCACGTTGTGGCCGGTCGCGGTCTCTTGGCCGCGCTCTGACCGCGCCACATCCTGCCACCGAAGGTGTCCATTTCCAGAGTCCGCGCAGCGGACGGGAGAGCATAGCCACGGGCGCAAGCCCGTGGTTCAAGCCCCGACATCCCAAGGAGCCCCCGCAGGGCGGCGACACACTCCCGCCCGGTCCCCATCTGTGCAATCCGTGGTATCTGTAATCGAAGTCCTTCGCGCCTACCCCTTTTCTCCCACCTCCACCGTCACCTCACGCGTCATCCCCGTAGCCACATCCTTCACGCGCACTGTCCACGCGCCGGGCCGCCCCAACCCCACAAACACCGTCTCGTCAAACACGCCGCCTTCGGCCACCACGTTCCGGGACAACTCCCGGCACACCCGCCCGTCCGGGTCCGTCACTGTGATATGCACGACATGTGTGGTGGCTTTGGCATCCCCGCCCGGAACGACCTTCCCGCGCACCTGAAACCCACCTTCGCTCGCCTCCGCGGCTACCTCCAACCCACGCACCTCATACGGCAGCATCGCGTACAGCACCGTCCGCGCCGGGTACAACACGTCCTCGAACCGCCGCCCGTACCCGCGGTACATGCCCGCGCGAACGTCGTAGACGTGTGCCTCTTCCGGGAACGTCGCCCAACCCGGTTTGGGTCGCGTATCGGCGAAGAAGATCATGTCGTCGGGACGCAGCTTGTACTCGCGCAAGAGCGCCACGTATTCCGCGTCGCCCAGTTTGTAGCGATGCACCTCGCATCCCTGGACGCGGTGCGACGTACGCCCTTCGCTGGCGGTTTCGATTTGGAAGTCGACAGGAGACCGAATGCCTGCGTGCTCGGCAAGGGCATCCCCGACCGCATCGCGGAACGGCATCTCCGAACCAAGGGTGCGCCAGATCTGGTAGTCGCGTGCCAGCAAGTTCAACAGAATGGCCTTGCCCTTGCCGAAGGAATTCACCAACAAGATGGGCGTGCCATCGTCCGCCAACCCGAGCGGCTGCGCGGTCGTCGCCTCGATCCCACTGTCCACCACCACGTGACCCAACTCGCGGCCGTCGATCAACGCGGCCGTGCGCCGCACCACGTTCGCGCCTGGCACGGTCGCGTCCTGCGTCGCACCGAACACATCGGCCAACATACCGCCGTCCGAAAGACGCGCCTTGCCATCGAACCGTCCCGGGAACGAATCCGCAATCACGGTTCCTCCAGCTTCCACAAACGCGCGCACCGCCGCGGCCTCGGATTCCGTCAGGCGCAACGTGAAGGGAAGGACCAGCAGCTTGAGTGATTCGTCCTCAAGCGCGCCATCGTCAAGCGCATTCTCCGGCACAACGTCGTAGGCCAGCCCTAGGTCGTTCATCAGGAAGCTGACGCCTTCCCAATTTTGCATGTAGATGTAGTTCGGCGATCCCGTGTACTGACCGTCCCACTCCGATGCCCGCGGCAGGTCCTCCCGGAACAGCACGCACTGGTGATTGCTTTCGCGGGAGAAGACCATGGCGACCCCGTCCGTCTGACGTTCGGCATTGAACAGAAGCTTGGCGATTCCGCCACGGAGCTCGTCGATCTCATCCATGATGCGGTCGAACATGGGCATGTTACCCAAATCAGGCCCGATCAGACGTTCGTCGTGGTAATTCTGTCCACAGCCGCCGTAATAGAGGCCGTGCAGATTGATGTCGTGCAACACGCACCACCACGGCTGAAAGTCCGCATCGTAATAGGGGTACTGGTTGTAGATGCCATAGCCGCCATACCACGTCCCGTGATAGGCGTCCTTGGGTGCGGCGGCACGGAAAATGTCATGGACGATGGGGTTGGGATACTGGACGCAGAATCGCGTGTTGCTGGCGAGTTTCCAGAAGTCGAATCCGCTGCCGGGCCGCATCCACCCCTCAACCGTGCAATCGTACCAAGCCACCGCATTGGGGTCCGCTGCCTCGATGGCGCGCGAAAGGTCCTTGTGCCATTCCATGATGGTCGTATCGAGGAACAACTTGTGATCCACCCAATGGCACAGGGGACCAAGGTCCGCCGGCGCCGCGGCGAGGGCATCCTCCTTCCGAATCGGAGTCACGTCATCCTGCGAAGCATATGCGGTTCCCCACGCCTCATTGATGGCCTCAAGTGTGCCGTATCGATCAAGGCCCCATTCCGCGAAGGCTGCGCAGCACGTGGGCGACCAGCACGCCTCGACCCCGCCAGGAATATAGTGCTGGTCGTCGCCCAGTGAGTAGGCGAAAGGGGCGTATCCCTTCAGTTCCTTTGCCTCCGCGATACGCTCGTTGCGCGGCCCGTCCATATGCGCCGGGTTCGTGAGACAGGGCGAACGAACGCCGTTCTCGTCCGCAGCCGCGGCTTGCAACCGAGTCACATACGGCACCAAGTGAACGTTCGACATGGCGCACACCTGCGCCTGCTCGACGCTGTCGCCGCCCAGCGCAGCGTGGAAACCCAAGTCCGCGAATCGCCGCATCATGGGACGGACCGTAGGATTGAACGATGCGCCGCCTTCCCACACCATCAACGTGATGTCGTCAACCGCCGGGTTGGGTTGCGCAACATAGAACGCCGCCCGGTCTTCGTCGAGAACAACGCCCTGCGCGTCAAGCAACCGTACGTTGGCATAGTTGTACAGGTGGAGCGATTCGGCCACGGGCGCGGAGCACGAGGTCTGCCCAGCATCCTGGAGCGACTCGAACACCACCCGTCCGAAGTTGTCGACGACGGTGTACTCCAGCCGTGCGCCCGCCGGGGCCTGCTCAGAGAGCGCCACCGTCACCGTCACCTGGTCAGTGGGCTTCTTGAACACGCCATCCACCGACACCGATGCGATCCAGTCGGTGCCCTCGACCTCACGAACCTCAAACCGCCAGTCCACGACCTCCCGGTTGTCCATTTGCTGAAGGCCGGTGAAGTACACACCTGCGGGGAGGTCCGGTTCGCCTGTGCCTTCGCCACGAAGCCGGCCGTCGGCATCCCACACGCGACGATGTACGGACGCACCGGTTGCGGGAATCGCGCTTCCGGGCTCAACGCGTCCGGCCGTCCACAGCACGGCGCGGCCCATGAGCGAACACCACGCCTCGTGTTCCACGCTCGGAAGCCACGCGAACTGCAGTTGATTCGCCGGTGGGGGAGAGGTGTCGCGAGGATAGGCGCTGAGGTCCGCGATCCGATTTCCCTTCGGACCGTCCCACAGTTTCACGATGTCCGCCGCGGCGGCTTGGGCGTTGTCATACGCACCGGTCAGGCCGCGAAGCCCCGCGAACGGAACAGCCGCCGCGAACATGGCTTCGGACGCCCGTGCATCAAGGGCGGCGCAATCCGCAAGGTCCAGCCCCTCGACCGGCCCCACGTAGCCCACGCCCCGGCCCATCACTTGAGCAAGGCGTTCGGTAACCTTGACGCCCAAGACCGAAGGCGGCACCGAACTCACCACCACATCGACGGATTCGTTGAGTGCCTGCAGAATTCGGGCCTCAACGTCATTGGCGCGCTGCACGAAAAGCACTTGGGCAAGGGGCGCGCCCAATGTGTTCTCGGCATAGCACAAGACCGTGTTGACTTCGAATCCGAATCGTTGGGACAACTCCACCGGCCAACGCCCCAGGGTCTGCGGAGCGATCGCCAGCACACGCACCGGCCCGCCTGCCAACGGCCTGGCCCACTCGATGTGCGGGGTCACCACATCGTCGAACGCGGTGATGCGGCGCAGGTCGTCGTCGGGCGACATGTAGGCGGCGCGCGCTCCGTGGCCTTCGTTGCGGAACATACGGCTACCAGGTGGAGAGGCCCACGTAGCACACGCCAGCGCCAACACAAGACCCAGCCCCACGGTTCGCATTGTCATTCGATGAGCGGTCAACACACTAACTCCCCCTGACGCTACGACCCGCGAGGCGTTCCATTCACGCCGAGCAGGCCGACGCCGACGCGACACTTGGCGCATTCATCCACGAATACGCGTTGGTCTCCCCTTGACCATTGGTCAATTCATACACGTAGACGCTTGGTGGATGCAACTTTCCCCGATGCCCACATCGCCCGATACGCCCGAGCGGAACACATTCACAATTGAACCAACAGAACCCCTGAGAACGGGAGCGGAGAATCCAGGACTGTGGAGCCGTTGAAAAGTCATACGCGCGCAAGAACAGGAGCGAAAACGCCGGGACTGACCCCAGCGAAGTCCGCCGTAGGCGGACGAAGACGGGTCTGTCCCTGGCCCTTTCGCGGCCC
>JAAEQP010000801.1 GCA_024231375.1 bacterium
CCGGCGTTTCCGCTCCTGTTCTCGGCGTTCTCTGAGAGCACTGCACATGAGGTGCGGGACTGCGGCCGAGCGAAGCGTGAATGAGTGCGAGTCTTTCAACGGCTCAACAGTCCCGGTCTTTTTGCTTCTGTTCAAGCGGGAACATGACTCTCTCAGTGGCGCCACGGGTAAGGTTAGCGCGCGTGTGAAAGCATTCGGGGAGCCCTCGCGCGTGCCTCGCAAGGCACCGTGGGCTCCCCTGAGAACGCCGTCAGGCAGCAACGTCCAGTTGCTGACCGACCGCGGGATCGACGGCCACGACTGCTTGAATCAGCCGTAGCGCCGCGCTTCCGGTGGCCTCGACCGCGGTTTGCTGCAGTTGGGGGACTGACAGGTTGCGAGCCCCCCCAACGTAAGCAAGGGATGCTACCGAGCCGACGCCACCCGCAATAGGAACTCCGTCCATATCGGGCCTCCTTTCTGCGTCGGTGTAGCCACCTCTTTCCCGCCTCATTCTACTCTGATTATCGGCACATTTTGGGCGAGGCTTTAGGGGTGAATCGGCTCTCGTAAGACGCCGGATTTGAATGGGTTATGAATCGTGAATCGGGTGGCGATTGGCGCCTGGAGAATGCGTGCCGCCCAAAACGCGTATTCCAATGATTTCGAGCATACATGGTTGGAGTGTGTCTGGGTTGGAGTTGAAGTCCTCGACAGTCCGGGACTTCTTCAACAGTCCCGCTGCGGAGCTGTTGAAAGAGGGGCGACCTTCTCGCGAAGCCCGCGAAAAGGCCAGGGACAGACCCGTCTCGCTGCGCTCGCTGGGGTCAGTCCCGGCGTTTTCGCTCCTGTTCTCGAGCGCTGCACACGAGGTGCGGGACTGCGCTTGATGGAGACGCGTGTGTTGGCGCCTGTTGAGCGGGATGGGTGAGGACGCGCCCTTCTCATCAGTTCCACGCAGGCCGGATCATCCGCTTCGGAGGGGGTTGCGTTTCTCTAGTGGGAGTGGCGGTGATGCAAGTCGGGCCAGTGCGGATGGGTGTGAACCAATGGCTCATGCAGATGGACGTGGGTGTGCCGCTGTCCCCCTGCTTCGTCATCGTGTTCATGGCCGTGGTGACTATCGTCATGGCGATGATCGTGTTCGTGTTCGAGGGCGTCGTGTTTGTGGCGATGGGCGTGGCTGTCAAGGAGCAAGGCCACAATCGACGCGACCAGCACGGCCGCCGCGATACCTTGCAGCAGGCTGATTCCTTCCCCCAGCCAGAGCAACGACAGCGCCACGCCGAAGAAGGGCGACGACGCGAAGACCATCTGCGACCGCGTCGCTCCGAGACTCTGGGCCGAGGCAATGTACAAGGCGATGCTGGCGCCGTAGGCCACACTGCCCAAGACCAGCGCCCACACAATGTGCCAGCCGACCACGAAGTCGAACAGAACCACTCCGATGACCAGATTGGTCGTGCCTGCTACGAGTCCCTTCCAGAAGGTGCTGGCCTCGGGCGTGATCCCGTCGATGGATGCCGTGAAATTGTTGTCGAGGCCCCAGGCAATGCCCGCACCGCCAACGCACAGGATGCCGATGAGGCCGCTCCATCCTTCGTTGAAGCTCAGGAGCACCCCCGCGGCCATGACACCGGCGTTCCCGACCCAGGTCCATTTGCCGATGTGTTCGCGGAACAGGAGCCAAGCCAGAATGGCTGTCGCCACCGTCTCAAGGTTGAGCCACATGGACACCGATGCGGCAAAGGCCACGCGCAATCCGATGAGCAGCAGGACAGGACCAACGATGCCGCCGAAGAAGATGGCGCCCAGAAGATAGAGGCGATTCTTCTTGTCGCGGGGCAGCGCGGCCGCGCCCGTCTTCCGTCTTCGCCACATGTTCGGCGCGTAGAAGATCGCGGCGCCGAGGTACAGCAATCCCGCCAACTGGTTCTCCTGAAGGGAGTCCAGGAGCGGTTTCGAGAAGGGCGCGGCGATTCCGAATAACGCGGCAGACGCCAGTGCTTGCAGGAACGCGATTCGTCGCATGAATGCCTCGTGTCTGATTTAGGTTGCGGCCCGAGTGTAGCAAAAGGTGGTCTCGAATCGAATACCCCCGACGACTACTACAATGGCCGGAAGCGTGCGCCGCTCTTCCTAGCGACGCCCGCCATAATACTCCCGGTCGAAACGCGCGAGTTCCTCAGGCGCATTGCGCCACATGCGGCTCTGCCGCCAGAGATGGACGCGGTTTCGATGGGCGGCGTGAATGTGCTCGGTGGTGGGCACGTTGAAGTGATAGCCTGACTCGCCGGTCGACCCGTAGTAGCACCACATGCCCACGGAATTGCTGATTTGACGCCCGCTGACCGTGTACCGCAGGAAGCTGTCGAGATCGAGGTCGCCGCGGCCGGACTCGCCCCGCAGACAGAAATCGGCGTAGGCAAACACGAAGGGCGGATATACGCCGGGCGGTCCGTAGGGCTCCCCGCTGGAATGCAGATACATGATGCGGTCGCCGAGGATGGCGCGGGCCTTCCGAATCATGGCGTATTGCGTGCGGAAATCGTCGCGCATGCCGCACCATCCGTCGAAATACAGGCCGTCCATCTTATATTCGGCGAGTACGCGATCCATTTCGGCGAAGATATCGGGCGCGTTGGAATAGTAGGGACTGCAATAGGGCACGACCTTCATGCCCAGGGCCTGGGCTTGGTCGCGCATTTGAGCGAATGCGGCTTCTTCGTAGGGCAGATGCCGGTCGGTTTCCCACGGTTTCGGGTGTTCGTAGTTTGCTCCAGGCGGGTCTTCGACCCAATCGGGGGCATCCTTCCAGATTTCCTCGTGGAGTGCGAGTATCTGACAATACCGTGCCGTCTCCTTGAGCGTGGTTTCGGACGGGTACCGCTCGGACATCTCGTCGTCTCTCATCAAGTAGTAGAGGATATCGTGGGACACGGACTGGGCCTCTCGTGCGGGATTGGCATGCCGTGGCGGGCACACGGACACCCACATCTCGTCCCATCGCGCCAAGTGGCAGCGCAACGACCACGCATCGCCGGTCTCCGCCAGCTCCGTGGGACGGGCAGGAAATCCGAAGAATCCGCAGCCGCCCTGTTCATCCAGGAGGAGCCGGTTCCCTTTGGCCTCCTGGTTGTAGGCGGGACGATAGCAGCCGTCGAAGGTGAGCGTCATATTCTGTTGAGGCGTGAAGACCAGAACCGAGTCGCCTTGCACTCGGATGGTGAGTCCGTTGCCTTCAAGGGTGCATTGGAACCCGGTCTGACGGCCTATGCGCCACGGAGCGAACCGTTCATGAAGCCGAATACGCAGCACGTCGCGTTCGACGCCGATACGTTGCCGTGCGGTCAGCGTACCGTCGCGGTCGATGGTGACGACGGTCCCGAGCGTTTGAACGCGGATGGCATCGCCGTCGGTGTCCACACGCTCGATCCCCATCCCCATGAACGGGTCGGTATCGTCCAAGTACTGCGTCAGACTCGATGCGTCCACGTCGATGACTCCTTCTCGGCTGCAACGCGGCAACCCGCCCTCCGCCTAATCCTTGGCAACGATAATCAGGCCGACGCCCGGTTCCATGTCGAGGCGAAGGCGTCCCTTCTTGACGGCGACCTCACCGTGGCCTTCCAAGCCCTCCACCGTGATTCGGGAAACCCTTGCACGCTTGACGCCTTCCCAATCCGACGGCAGGCGCCACTCCTTGCTCTCGCTCCCCTTCCGGCTGTAGGCGACGAGGGTCGGCGTGTCCTTCCAAAGCGCGGGCATGCAAATGTCGGTTCCCAGACGCATTCTTCTGAACGCATCCGTCTTCCCGAGCCGGTTCTCGTAGTACCAGGGGACCACGCGCAAGCAGAATTGCTCAAGCAGGCCGGTAAGGTGCGTGGGGTCCTTGATGATCTCCGGTTCGGCGCGCATGGGCGTGCTGCAGTAGAGCGTGGCGGGCAACCCCTGGATCTCAGGCTCGTTGGCCCACGCCATCGGTTGGAGACCGATGAAAGGATCGGGACGCAGAAAGGCCGCCCCTTCCGACGTCACATCGAGTCCCTGGTCGCGCCAGTACCGGTAGATCTTCCGTTGGGTAGCCGCCTCTTGATCCATCGTGTAGCCCAGATAGGGGCTGATAGGCTCGTCTCTGCCCAGGGGGCGGCAACTGTGGAAGGCATCAACGTGGATCGTCTTCGCTTCCTGCAACTCGGGCAGCATGGCGAGGAGACCGTCGATGCGTTTCCGGGCGAGGCCCGACTTCCACTCCTGGGTGTAGCTGATTTGCGCGGATCGCTGACCGCCGTGGACTTCCCCAAAGATGACGTTCCCGTCCGTGTCCTTCCCTATGATGTCCTGCGCCACATACTCGTCCCAAAGGGGACTGTCCTCGTAGGCGTCGAACATGTTCGTGTGGAGACTCACGATGGTGTTGTGTTTTCGGCCTTTCCGCATGAGCCAGCGCAGACTCTCCACGGCGGTGGCGTCCTCGGGACGCTTGAGGTGTTCGTTGGCCTCCAACCACG
>JAAEQP010000802.1 GCA_024231375.1 bacterium
CTGCAAGAGCGACTGTGAGCGTTTAGGTGTTGGCGAAGAACGGACGGAGGTCACTGGATGAAGAGATCCCTCGGCTTCGCTCGGGATGACGCGGAGGGCGTTTGTTTGAAATGGGAGTGGGGCGGGGACTGGAATCTCTGACAGGATAACGGGATGAGGAGATTGGAGACCTGTCGGTCGGAAGATGTGGCTCGGTCGGAGACCGGCCACAACGGAGCGTCATCCTCGATTCCAAAGGCACGGTGCGCTCGGCGCGCTACTTCGCACCGCTGGGGATGTAGCTGAAGGCGATGCGGCCGGTCCGGGCCGTTAGTTTTCTGTGTCTTTCGTTTCCGGCCCGAAGATTTCGCGAAGGAACCCCGCGGCATTTGCCGGGCCGTCCCATTGAGCGAGCTGGTCGCGGAACGCTTCAACCTTTCTTCTTGCGGCTTCGTTTGCGAGCTGCGTGTCGATTGCTTCGAACACATTGGTTGCTGTATGTCGCCACTTGTTCAGACGGATGGCGAACCCCTTCCTGGCGCAGGCCTCCAGGTTGGCCTCTTGTTCCGGATGCATGCCCATCCCCACGATGGGCGTTCCGGACAGGCATGCGTTCATGACGGTGTTTTGCCCTCCATGGATGACAGAGACGTCGGCCATGGGGTTGACCTTGTGGGCGGGCAGGAAACCGGTCACGATGACATTCGACGGGACCTTCACATCCAGGCGATCCACCAGACCCTTGACGGGCGCGATGACGCGATAGGGCTTGCCTTCGAACCCCTCCAGGATGCTCGCCACGAGCTTGGCTTTCCCTGAACTCCCCATGGCGAAGTAGATGATGGGCTTGTCTCTCGGAATCCGGGCCACTTCCTCGGGGATATCCGCGTCGAGTTTGGCGACCAGCGGGCCGACGTAGCGTTTGTTCGGCGCGACCTCAGACAGGCCCACCCATTCGGGGATGTCGGCCAGGAGGGTGTAGTCGCCTTCCAGCGCGTCGATGAAGCTCGTGAAGGGCTTGAGTCCGTGGCGTCTCCCCACTTCGTTGTAGGGCCTGAGCGGGAAGGTGGAGGTCAGGATCCGCCGGTTGAACCGGCGGGTCAGCCTGTCCTCGGAGAAGAGGCGGCGCAGCCAGTGAAGCCTGTCCGGCCAAGGCTGAAGCCCGGCCTCGTACCATTCGGTGATGCTTGTCGAGTGGAGGACGTTCACGAAGGGAACCTGCGCTGCTCTGGCGGAGATCGTCACGCTCAAGCACCAGCCGGTCAAGACGGCAGCGGGCCTAATCTCGCGGAACAGGGCGACCTCGTTCTCCACTCGGGGAGCCAATTCGGCCGCCGAGAAGTAGCCTAACGTGTTCCAGGTTTCGCCGCTGAGCACGACCTGGAGCTGGGCGAGTTTCTGGGGCGTCAGTCGTGGGTTCATCTTCTTCAATGTGAAGCCGGCTTCCTCGATCAGTCCTTCGAAGCGGCCGCCGTAGCTCAGGAAGAGGACCTCGAACGACTGCTTCGCCGCCTTGGCGATCTCGATCATTCTTCCGGTCTCGGCGAGGTTGTATCCGGCGACAGCAAACACCAAGGTTGGCCGCCGCGTTTCACCCCGGACTGATTCGGCTTCGTTGTCGATGTTGCGTGCATTCATGTCAATTCCTCCCAAGTGGTGTGCTCTACAATTCCGAAGGCGCGCAGCGCAGAGGCGAGCCGGACACCGAGGCCGCTCGGCTCGTCACTAGGATGGTCAATGTGGATGGCCACGTCCGTTTCGAGCCCTCTGCGCCGGTACAGTGTGACGACTTGCGTGCTCGCGTCTTCCTCCCTGATTGACTCACGGATCCTGCTACTGAGGGCCTCGGCGGGTTCGCCGGACGAGCGCAAATGGATAATCTCAAGTTGTTTCATACTCTCTCTCCAAGAGATCGGTAGTGGGCCTCAAGCGTACGCGTGCCTGTCGCGGGCGCCACGACGTCGGTGGTCGCCATGGTCGTGAAGAACGCGAGCACTCGATGCGTCTCTGTTGTCTGCTTCATCATGGCTGTCCCTTTCTCACCGGTTCTTCGTGGCCGCAGGCATCAAGGCCCGGCACGCAGAGGCGAGTTCGACTCTCAGAGAGGAGAGAACGGGAAGCAGATCATCATCAGCCCGTCCTTCGTCAGTCAGCGCCCTGACCAAGTCCTTCGCGGCGATGAGAAGTCGCGTCTCCTGATTCGTCGACATCTCTTCGGTCCTCCTTCCGAGCGTTCTGCCCGAATCGGGCAACAGCTTGCGTCTTAGGGTAGAGCGAGAATCGTGCCAGAAGTTCAAGTTGTTTCGTTGCAGTGTTTTGCGAAGAAAGGCCACCGAAGCGACTGCAGTTATTGGCGATTCGGATTGCTGTATTTCGCAATTCCGGATATAATTGCGGCATATGGCACTTTGTCTGGCCCTTGTGAGGAGCTGAACATGGTAGACGACAACGAGTTTTTCAGAAACGTGACGCTGCGAATCTGCGGGCATCTGGAAATCGAGGGAGGTCTGCAGTCGTGCATCGACTATATGTCGCAGCATCTTCCCGCGGACACGCTCTACCTCCAACGGCATGAGCATGATGTGGGCGCCATGCGCATCATTGCCCGGGCCGATGCCAGGAAGGGTGAGAAGATGGACGTCCTGGTTCCCTTCTCGGAAGAGGCCAAGGCTGCGATGGCCCGGATGGCCGGCGTATGGCGGGCTGGGGAAATGCCGCCCGTACTGGTGTTCAATCGGCCCGAGGAGGAACCAGTCACGCGCTGCATGCTCAAGGCGCTTGGGGAACCCTCCTCCTCAGTCATGAGCCTGCCCCTGTTCATCAGGGATGAGATCGTCGGCGCCCTCGCTCTGCTCGCCGAAGGCAACGACCGCTTCAACGACCACCACGCCAAGCTGTACGCATCGCTGAAGGAACCGTTCTTCGTGGCCATGTCCAACACGCTGAAGCATGAGGAAGTGGTCCGGCTCAAGAACCGATTGGCCGACGACAACCGGTACCTGAACCGCGAGCTGCTCCGGAGATCGGGGGACGAGATCGTTGGTGTCGACTTTGGCTTGCGCGCGGTGATGCAGCAGGTCCGGCACGTGGCCCCGACCGAGAGTCCGGTCCTGCTCTCCGGCGAAACGGGCGCCGGCAAGGACGTCATCGCCAACGCCATTCATCTCGGTTCCGCACGGCGAGACGGGCCTTTCATCCCGGTCAACTGCGGCGCGATCCCCGAGTCCCTCATCGACAGCGAGCTATTCGGCCATGAGAAGGGGGCTTTCACGGGGGCGCTGTCGAAGAAACGGGGCCGTTTCGAACGGGCCGACAAGGGCACGATTCTGCTTGACGAGATAGGCGAAATGCCCCTTGAGGCACAGGTACGCCTGCTGCGGGTCCTTCAGCACCGGGAGATCGAACGGGTGGGTGGGGCCGACCGCATTTCGGTGGACATCCGAATCGTCGCCGCCACAAACCAGGATCTCGAAGCGATGGTGCGGGCGGGGCGTTTCCGGGAAGATCTCTGGTTCCGGCTTAACGTTTTTCCGATCACGGTTCCTCCGCTTCGCGAGCGGACCTGCGACATTCCAGCACTCGTGCAGCACTTCATCGAACGGAAGGCCAAGGAACTGAAGGTAGCGCACACGCCCCAGTTGGCGCCGGGCGCCATCGACGATCTCGTGGCCTATCCATGGCCGGGTAATGTACGGGAACTCGAAAACGTGATCGAACGAGCCATGATCCTGCACCGGCACGAGCCTCTCCGGTTCGACGGCCTTGGCGCAACGGGTCCGGGCCCGGAAACCACGGAAGCACCAGTTGAAGACGAGGGGCCGCTCGATCTCGACTCTGTCACCGCGCGCCACATCCGGCGGGTTCTGGGGATGACCAACGGCAAGGTACACGGTCCGGGTGGCGCGGCCGAAGTGCTTGGCGTCAACGCGAGCACGTTAAGATACCGGATGGAGAAGCTGGGGATACCCTACGGCCGCAAGAGTCAGTGGTAATGCGAGCGGGTTCTGCGTGGGCGTCCCCCGGTTGGATGGCACTCGTCCCCGGGGCGCTTCTACGCGGACACGGAAGGACTTGCCCATGATTGACCCGGATACCATCACGAGCGTCATTTTCGATTTCGACGGCACGCTTTGTTCGGGGCGGTACTTCGCGCCGCTGGGGGCCGACGCCTTGCGTAGGATAGGGCGGTTGGTGTTTGGCGAGAACTCGGCGCGCTGGGCCGACCCGTGGATGCGCGGCGAGCTGACGTGCCGGGACATCGCGGGGTACTTGAGCGGACATCTTGACCTGTCGGAGGACCACATCCTATCCGCGTTGCGCGAGGGATGCGCAAACCTGACGTTCAACCCGGCTGTGCATGCCTTCGCGCGGCAGCAGCGGGAAGCCGGACGCAAGACCGCGTTGGTGACCGCCAATATGGACGTGTTCACGGAAGTGGTGGTGCCCGCGCACGGGCTCGACGCGTTGTTCGACATCGTGCTGAACACGGCCGACCACGGGACCCTCGACAAGGACGTGCTGTGGCGCAAGGCGTTCGCGACGTTCGGGCCGGAGCACACGTATGCGTCTTCGCTGTTGATTGAGGACAACCCGAAGATGACGGCGCTGTTTGAGTCGCTGGGCGGAAATGCGCATCAATATGTGGAAGATGGGGCGTTCCGTATGTGGCTGGCGGAGGTGGGGTTCTGAGAAGAGCGGCTGTGAGCGTTTGGATGTCAGCGATGAACGGACGAAGAGCGCTGGATGAAGAGATCCCTCGACTTCGCTCGGGAAGACGCACGCCGGGGACGGCGCGATCCGAAGAAGGCGGGGACGCCCTCTTCTGGCGTCTGGGCTGATGGGGCGTTGACGGAGAAGAGGAGCGGAGCTTCGGTCGGGGATGTGGCGCGGTCAGAGCGCGGCCAAGAGGCCGCGACCGGCCACAACGGAGGGCCGGGAGCGCGACAGTGATGGGAGAATCCATGCAGTTTCCAGCGGAATTGGGGCCGTATCTTGAAGGATGCGAGGCGGAAGGCGTCGAGATTGGCATGTCGACGTCGGACGTGTTTCGAATGACGCGGGATGGATGCGCCGAATGGGTCGTGAAACGCGCGCCCGTGGCAGATCGCGACGCGCTCGAGGATGAGGCGGCGCGGCTGCGGTGGCTGGACGGGCGTGCTCCGGTTCCCCGTGTGGCTGCGTTCACGGTTGACGACGGGCACGCCTATCTGCTGATGGAGGCGCTGCCGGGCAGGGATGCCACGGTTGCCGCTGCTAGATCGCCCGAGGCGATCGTGCGCGGCATGGCTCGGGCGCTGCGTGAACTTCATGCACAGCCGGTAGACGGGTGCCCATTCGATGAACGTCTGGATGCGAAGATCCGGGCGGCGCATGAACACGCGTGCGCGGGGTTGGTGGACGAAATGGACTTCGACGAGGAACGTCTCGGCGTACCCGTCGACCAGTTGCTCGATCAGTTGGAGCGCGACCGGCCGAAACACGAGGACCTGGTGCTGACCCATGGCGACGCATGTTTGCCGAACTACATCTTCGACGGCGACCGCTTCACGGGGTTCGTGGATTGTGGGCGCTTCGGCGTGGCGGACCGATACCAGGACCTTGCACTGGCGGCGCGCAGCACGATCTACAACCTGGGGCCGGACTGGGTGCAGCCTTTCTTCGATGCATATGGACTGCCCCAACCGGACGAAGGGCTCTTGGCCTACTACCGCCTGTTGGACGAGTTCCCTTGAGACAATGAACGGCTCTGTCTGAGCCAGAACGAAGAGGAGGCGTGAAACCATGTTGGCACTGAGAATACAGAGTGTTGCGTTGTCACGTCGCCAGCGGACTCGCCGCTAGACACATCGACGTCCTTTCGCTAAGACCGGCCGGTTGACGACGGTCGGTGTGGGCCACCGCTCTGTCGGATGGCCGTCCTTTCCCTGTCGAGGCCGTGGACGTGACACGCACCCACGGTTCCTCCATTTCTATCGACGCCAATCACTGAGCCGTGGAATAGCCTTTCCGCGGCTCGTTCCACTTTGAGAAGGAAGTCTTACCAATGACAGACACAAACTACGCGAGATCCAACAAGTACGAAGACCTGGACACCATCTACGAGCAGTGCAGTGGACCGGGCGGTTTGAAGCTGGCCGAGTTCATTGCTGACAAGATCGATTTGCAGCCCGGAGCCCGCCTGATTGACGCCGGGTTCAACCAAGGATACCAGACCTGTTTCCTTGCCGAGGAGTACGGGGTAAACGTCGTAGGCATCGACCCGTGGGACGACCCGTCGAACGAGGTGGGAACCCCCTTCGTCGAATGGCTGATGCGCAACGCGCGTGCCTGGGGCGTCGAGGACCGAATCCTGGCCGTCAAGATGGGACTGCCCGACACCCGGTTCGCGGACGGCTCGTTCGATGCGGCCTATTGCACAACGGCACTGAACATGGTCCGTGAGTCCCAAGGTGAAGACCGGTATCGAGAATGCCTGGCGGAAGTCACGCGCGTGATGCGGCCCGGAACGCTGTTCGGCTACGGCGACCCCATGCATCTCGATGTCGAAATCCCGGAGGACCTGGCGCCGCTGGTCACTGAGGGGGAGGGGGCATGGGCGGACGGTTTCGCGACCATCGACGAAACGGTCGACGCGTTTCGCGCGGTGGGCTTCGAGGTCGTCGAGGCGGACTACGCGCCCGACGCCCGCCTCTGGTGGGAGGAATACGCCCGGCACGATGTGAACTGCCGGGCCAACCCCGAGGGCGAGCCACGGACCATAGAAGTGGACGGCGGACGGTGGCTCAGCTACGGGTATGTGATTGCGAGGAAGCCGGAATAGACCCTATGCACAGCCCTTGAAGATTCTGCCGGAGCGGTGAAGGCTATTGCCGTGTGGCGATGCCCACCGCTCCGGCGGACCGCCAACCTTTGATGGGCTTGGTGTGTATGGGATACTCTGAACCAGAACAGCCACA
>JAAEQP010000803.1 GCA_024231375.1 bacterium
ACGTTGCGGTACTCCAGGACCAGATGCATTACCTGCGTCGGGATGCTGTCGGGGATGTAGTTGCAGTTGCCTTCGTGCACGCCCGTGTGGAACTGATGGACCAGCCCATGGTCGTCTGCGACGCTGAGGACGTGGTGCATCATGAAGTCTTCCAGCACCTTGGCTGACTTGATGCCCGCCCGCCAGTCGGCGAGATTGCGGTCGGCGAAGAACTCCATGAACGCGCGGTCGGCGTCGGCGTAAGGCACCTTGTCGTATCGCAGCGACCGGTTGTAGGCGAGGGCGCTTTTGAGGCACACGACGCGCGTCTTGCCGTTTAGGTGACGCTCGATGTAGCTACGCGCGGCCTTCATCCAGTCCGACAGCGAATGGATGGACATGTCTTCCTTGGCCCCGGCTGTGCGGATGGCCCAGTAGTGTGTCGGGCAGATGAACTGGCTGGCCTGGAGCGTGAAGACGAACGGGTCTTCGGTTTCCGTGTACGGGTCGGGCATGGCGTCGCGGATGGACAGGGCGATGTCGCACTTCTCTTTGAGCACGGTGTTGTAATGTCCGCCGGCGTCGCGGGCAGCTGTGAACGCTTCGTTTAGTGGCACGATGGTGTCGGCGTTGATGTCGTCTATGTCGTAAACGCCCTTGGCTGCCAAGGTGAGGCACCGGCCGTAGCCCGTGCTCTTGGCGGCGTGCCAG
>JAAEQP010000804.1 GCA_024231375.1 bacterium
CCACGAGGACATCGGTCACGGCTCCGCCGAAGTTGCGGTCGGTGCTCAGGCTTCCCGCCAGTTCCAGCGTGTCCGCGCCGGTGAAGTCGCCGGTGTACGCGTCAACCCCGGTAGGCACCCCTCCCACCAGCTTCAGCGTCCCTTGCTGAACGTCGACCGTGCCGCTGTTCCCGAAGCGAGTGTAGATGGTGAATATGTCATCCCAATCCGCACTGAGGATAAATCCGCTCTGGTTCTTGAACGTACCGGTGCCAGATACGCTATGCCCACCCGCTTTGGCCGTGAACGTTCCCTCGTTGCGGAACTCCGCGTAGTCTCCCAGAGACAGACCGAACACCCCCGCCCCCTCCAATGTGGCGATTGAATTGGGGCCGTTTACGAAGGTCCCGGATTCCAGCGTTTTCCACGTGTAACCCGACATCGCCAGGCCGCCCTGCGCGGTGACTGTGCCAGTGCCCGCGCCCACGTATTCGCCCCCGGACCAGGTATACAGGTCGGTCACCGTGATGTCGCCCGTACCCGCCAACGTTCCGCCGGTCTGTGTGAACTGCTGGATTGTCGAGTTGCCGTTGAGCGTGAGCGTACCGCTGGTGAGATTCAGATGTTCGGTGCAGGTCAGGCTGTTGACCGTTGGATTGCATGGAGGGGTGTA
>JAAEQP010000805.1 GCA_024231375.1 bacterium
GGCACGAACCGGCCGTGGTACATCATGCTCTTCGCCACGCGCACCATACGGTTGAAGGTGCGTTCCAAGGACATCAGCAAACCGCCCTTGAGTTGTTCGCGGTTCATGGCCGCTTCGTCTTCCGGCATGGCTTCGTCACAGATCCGTTTGATCTCGTCGAAGGCCAAGCGCCCGGCGCGGTCCAAATTCTCGGGCGCCACGGCAGCGTACACGCCCAGCATGCCGGATTGCCGGTAGCTTGAGAAGAAGGAGTAAATGCTGTAGGCCAATCCCTCGGATTCCCGGATTCGGTCGAACAGGCGCGACGTCGCGCCGCCCCCCAACGCACAACTCAGCACGTCGTAGGTGAAACGCTCCGGATCGAGAGCCGACGGCCCTGGGAATCCAAGACAGAGGTGACTCTGGGCGATATCGCGCGGAATCGCCTGGATCTCGGCGCCGAATTGTGGCGTTTCATCGTCAAATGCCGCCGTGCCAGGCGTCATGCCGCCGAACAGGGTTTCGGCGGTTCGAATGACGTGCTCGGGTTCCAGGTTCCCCACCACGGCCAGCACCATGTTGGATGGACGGTACCAGGTGTCGAAGTACGTGCGCACGTCGTCCAGGCTGAGGGCCGCGACGGAATCACAGGTGCCTGTCACGGGCTGCCCCATCGAATGGGCAGGCCAGAGATTCTTCACAAGAAGGTCGTGGATGTACTCTTCGGGCACGTCCTCGACCGACGCGATTTCTTCCAGCACGATGCTGCGTTCTTTATCGAAATCGCTGAACTGGGAACGCTGCATCACGTCCGCCAGAATGTCGAGCGCCGTGTCGAGGTGCGTATCCAGTGCGCGCGCGTAGATGCACGTGAAATCGCGCGACGTGAATCCGTTCAACTGCCCGCCGTGCCGCTCCAAGGCTTCCACCAGATCGCGCGCGCTGCGCGTTTCGGTGCCTTTGAAGAACAGGTGTTCGAGGAAATGCGAGATACCGCTCAGTTGGGGTGTTTCACACGCCGACCCGGCCTGAATCCAGATTCCTGCGGAAACGGAATGGAGGTAGGGAAGCGGCTCGACCACAACGGTGAGACCATTGGCGAGGGTGTGAACCACCACCTCCGGGCCTTGGGGACTGTTGGTGCCCTGCATGATGTCCTCTAAGATCATGAACGGTGGCGTCCCCCTAAGGGAACGCCACCGGATCGTTACTACTGCGTGAGGTTATCGGCGCGAACCGCCGCGTCCGCGGTCGCCGCCGCGACCACCACGATCACCACCACGTCCGCCGCGTCCACGATCACCGCCGCGACCACCAC
>JAAEQP010000806.1 GCA_024231375.1 bacterium
GCCCCCAAGGCGAAAGCGGCGGGCGATTGGCTGTTGGGCGCGATCGACGAAAAGAACCTGCGTACGCCTGAGGCCGGCTATTTCCCGGTGAACGGCACGTCGCACCCGAAGCCTCCGGACAATGTCGCCTGGAATCTGGGCTACGCGTTGGAGGCACTGGTTCGACTTCATGAGATCTGAGCAGAGAGTTGGGCATTTCGGCGTCGAACGAGGATACCCGGACGCCGGTCAGGAGGAAAGCATGTCCGAGATAGTGAGACTCTGTCAGGGGCTGGAATGTGTTGTGTTCGTTGCAGCCGCTATTCTTGGGCTGATGGCGTGCGCGTCCCCGGCAGGGGCCGAAGACCTCAGCGTATTGCCCGACGAGCTGGACGGAGTGCCACCGAATCAGATGATGCACGAGCACCTCATGGCTAGAGCACACGCGGCGATCGATGCGAAGCTGGAGGCCTATGAGAGCCTGATGACGCCCGAGCAAATCGTCGACTATCAGAAACGCATGCGGACATTCTTCATGGACCGGATTGGCGGATTCCCCGAACGGACGCCCCTCAACGCCCGGATCGTCGACACGGAACAGCGGGACGGATACCGCGTCGAAAAGGTAATCCTGGAAAGCCAACCCGGTCTGTACGTGACGGCCCTGATGTATCTGCCCGAGGCCGAGCCGCCGTATCCGGCGGTCCTGGTCCCTTGCGGGCACAGCACCACGGGCAAGGCGCGGGACCTGTATCAGCGCGCGCCGATTCTGATCGCAAAGAACGGCATGGCGGCGTTGTGCTACGACCCCATTGACCAAGGCGAGCGCGTCCAGTTGATCGACGACAAGGGAAAGGTCCAAGCCGTGGGCGTATCGGCCCATCAGTTGATGGGCGTGGGCAACATCCTTGTGGGCCGCAACGTGGCCATGTTCCGTATCTGGGACGGCATGCGGTGCATCGATTACCTTCAGAGTCGGGACGATGTGGACCCGGAACGTATCGGCTGCACGGGGATCTCGGGCGGCGGCACGCTGACGAGTTACCTTATGGCATTGGATGACCGCATTTCGGCGGCGGCGCCGGGATGCTACATCACGAGCCTCCGTCGACACATTGAGACCACAGGACCGCAGGACGCGGAACAAAACATCCAAGGCCAGATCGCCTTCGGCATGGGGCACGAAGACTACGTCATGATGCGTGCGCCTCGGCCTACGCTCATCATGACGGCCACGGACGACTACTTTGACATTGCGGGCGCATGGGACAGCTTCCGCATGGCGAAGCGCTTGTATGAGAAGCTGGGCCACGCCGAGCGGGTGGACATCTTCGAAACGACGGGCGATCACGGATTTCCGAAGCCTATGCGCGAGGCGGCGTGCCGCTGGATGCGGCGCTGGCTGTTGCGGGTGGACGACGCGATTGTCGAGGAGGAGTTCCCGATCGCGGAGGAGAAGGACACTTGGTGCGCGCCGAGAGGACGCACGCTTCTGCTGCCCGGCTGCAGGACAACGTATGACATCAATGCCGCCTACGCCGAGGAATTGGCCGAGACGCGAAAGGCGATCTGGGACCGGGCCGACAAGACGGAGGGGCTGTCGAAGGTACGCGCCGTCACGGGAATCCGGTGGCTGGACGAGTTCCCCGCCGTGCCCTGGGAGAAGACCGGGTCGGTTCAGCGCGACGGATACCGCATCGACAAACTGGTCATCAAACCGGACCCGACGATCTGGCTTCCGGCCTTGGCGTTCGTGCCGCCTGAACCCAAAGGCCCCGCATGTCTCTACGTGCATGCCGACGGCAAGGAGTCCGACTCGGACAAGGGCGGACCCATCGAGCAGCGGGTGGTGGCCGGACAACTCGTACTGTCCGTCGATCTACGCGGCTTGGGGGAAACGCTTCCGACGGCCAAGGCGGCCTATGGCGGACGTTTGAGCGGCGATTGGCAAGACGTCTATCTGGCCTACGTGCTGGACTCGTCGTACCTGGCCATGCGGGCGGAGGACGTGTTGGCCTGCGCCCGGTTCCTGAGCGAGTACCCCGAGGCGGGCGCCTCCGGCCCCGTTGAGTTGGTGAGCGTCGGCAGGACGGGCCCGCCCGCGTTGCATGCAGCCGCGCTGGAGTCCGGGCTCTTCGCATCGGTTACATTGCGCGAGAGCCTGACGTCCTGGATGGACGTGATGCACACCCCGAGAGCAAGGCGGCAACTTATGAACACGGTTCACGGGGCGCTGCTGGTCTACGACCTGCCGGACCTTGTGGCATCGTTGCCTCCCGACAAGATCACGGTCACTGAATCACTCGACGCCACGGAGCAGCCAGCGCCGTAGGCCGACCAAGGACCCGAGGCCGCCCCGCTAGTATTCGTTGAATATGTCGTGGTGCGGACGCAAGGAGCCGTCCTTCTCCACGAAGGCCATGTATCCGGCGCCGCTCATTGGGCCGTACTCCGGCCGGTGGCCGTCCGCAACCAACGTGTGGTGGAGGAGATGCACGACGAACCCAATGTTTCGCTCGCTCAGCGTGCCCAGTTCCACGGCCAAAACCTCGGATCGTTTCTTGTCTTCCAGCGCCCCCCAGCCGGTTTCGGTGACGAGCAAGGGCTTGTTGACCAATTTCCCGAAGGCCACGACCTCATCCACGAACGCGGCATACTGGTCGGGCGTCTTCACCCATGCGTTCCAGGCGTAGTAGGGATGGAACGTGATCACGTCCGAGATGGGTTCGAGCATCTTCACGGAACCCATGTTTGGCACGGACCCGACACCTATGGGCGCCGTTGCGCCGCACTCCTTGCAGTGGGCGTGAACGCGTTTGAGCCATTCCAGGATGGTGTTGGTTGACGTGTCGGAACGGCAACTGTTGAAGGGCTCATTGCACAAGTCCCACAGCAGAATGCGTTCGTCGTCAAGGTGCGGCTTCACAAGGCTGTCTATGTACGGATTGAAGAACTCGGCGAAACGTTCACCCGCTCCCCAGTAGCCGATCATCTCGACGGAGATGCCGCCGAAATCGGGACAACTGTGCCACCCGTTGAAGAGGGTCGGGACAAACCGCACGCCAAGCTCGTCCGCGAGGTCAATGACCGCGTGGAATCGGCCCGGGGCTTCGGCGGGGTAACGGACGAATGCGTCGTAGGACAGCCACAGGCGAATGGTGTTGATACCTGGGAAATGCTCCTTGCCCTGCAGAATCTCGCGTCTGAATACGTCCACATCGAACGCGTCGCCCCAGACTTCAAGGCCGTGGCTCCCGTAGCTTGGCTGATAGTTGAACCCGCGGACTCGTGAATAGTCTTCCACTTCCCTTCCCCCCTCATCTCTCTCATCGGCGGCGGCGGATTCGGCCGTCGCGTTGAGATCCACAGCGGCGACCGCCGCAATGCCGCCGATGAAACGACGTCGGCTCACACTCATCCTACCGGACATGGAACGTGCCTCCCAGATCAAGAATCGATACAGTCCATCGGCGGAGCGCATTGTACTCCACGCCGATGATCGGTTCCCACCCGAATCCAATGCGCACAAACCTGGTTGGTGGCCTACGGAAACCGGGCGCGGAGGAATACATGACGCGGCAAGTGATATTATGGACGCGAGTCATCCGAGGCGGCTCGGGAAAGGAGACTCCGTGAGGATGCGCAACAGACGGTTCTGGCTATTGGCGGTCGCGGGAGCGTGTCTGACCGCGTCCGCGGCAGGAGAGACGTTCGGCGCGGCGGACGATGCCGTGGGGCCTCTTGGCGGCGGCACGGGCTATACGCGGCATGTGAGCGAGTGGGATTACCTGGTCACGACGGAACAGCAACTGCTCGACACGTTGAAGACGGCCAAGCCGGGCGACGTAGTGTACGTCGACGACGCGGTGGAACTCGATTTCAGCCCTTGGGTGTGGGCCGAGGACTTGGTGATTCGCATACCCGAAGGAGTGACCCTCGCAAGCGGACGGGGGAAGGATGGGTCTCAAGGCGCGCTGGTGTGTTCTTCGGCCTTTGACACGAAGCCGCTGTTCCTGGTTGAGGAAGCCAACCTACGAATCACCGGCCTCCGCCTGCGCGGTCCCGACCCGAAGGTCCGCAAGGAACCGCTGAACCGGTGGTCGAACGAGGGAATCACCGATGGGCCGCGGACAGCGAAGTACTGGAAGTTCCCATTCGCCACGGGCATCGAATCGAGCGGTCCCGGGCTCGAGGTGGACAATTGCGAGATATGGGCGTGGAGTCTGGCCGGTATCTACGTCACGACAGGTTCAACGGATGCGCACATCCACCATTGCAGCATTCACCACAATCGGCGCGAAGGCCTCGGGTACGGCGTCGCGGTGAATGCTTGCACCGCTCTGATCGAAAGCAACGTGTTCGACTACAACCGCCACGCCATCGAGTCGACGGGCAATCCCGGTTCATGCTACGAGGCGTGCAACAATCTGGTTGGTCCGAACATCGTGGGGCGGAACCACTGTTTCGACATGCATGGCGGCCGCGACCGGAATGACGGGACAGAGATCGCGGGCGATTGGGTGCGGCTTCACCACAACACGTTTCAGTCGCCGGACATCTACGGTTTTGCGATTCGGGGCGTACCGCGCGAAAAGGTCGAGGTACACCACAACTGGTTCCTCGTGCCGAGCTTGAAGCAGGCGATTTGGCCCTACCCGCGCGAGTTCTACGAGATCGGCCCGAACCAATTCGGCCCTTCGCGCGAAGTCATTGAGTGATGACCGAGCGGCAGCGAATCAAAGGCTGACAGTTGAGGAGACGTCACAATGGGTGAAGGCTGGGCGACGACGATAGCGTTGGCGACCGCAGTGATATCCGCCGTCGCCTGGGGAGACACCGCCTCGGTGGAGACCCGCAGCGGCCGCCCCACCCTCTTGGTCAATGGGCAACCGACGCCGCCGTTCGCGTATATGTCGTACCTGGGTAAGGAAACGTACTACCGCGAAGTGGCCGAGGCGGGCATTCACCTGTACTGTTTCCCGGCCTATCTTGGCGATCGCGGCATCAACCCCCATTCCGGCATCGGCCCTTTTCGGCCGGCTATTTGGAGGGGAGACAACGAATACGACTTCTCCAGTCTGACGGCCGATTTCGAGGCCCTGCTCAAGGCGGATCCTCAGGCGAACGCCATTATCCGTATTCACCTGGACCCGCCCGAATGGTGGGAACGCGCCCATCAGGAAGGTTCATGCCAATTGCCGGACGGGACCACCTTCCGCCAATGCTTTGCTTCGCCCCTGTGGCGCGAGTCGACCGCCAACGCCTTGCGCGCCTGTATCGACTGGCTCAACCAATCGCCCTACGTCGAACACCTTGTCGGCATTCATGTGGCCGCCGGCCGTACCGAGGAGTGGTTCTACCACCAACGCGGCCTCTACTTCGATCTGAACCCGGCCCGCGCGAAAGCGTTCCGCAATTGGCTTCGGTCAACCTACGCGGACGATGTGGAGAGACTGCGCGCCGCATGGAAAGCGCCCGACATCAACTTCGATTCCGCTACGCTTGCCGACATCAGCGGGGAGAAAAGAACCGAAACTTGGCGCGATCCGAAGGAATCGCAACCCATCATTGATACCTTCCGCTTCCATGCGCAGACGATTGTGAAGGACATTGCCTTCTTCTGCCGCATCGTGAAGGAGGAGAGCAAGAAGCCCCTGCTCACCGGTGCGTTCTACGGTTACCACTACTTCGTGAACGACCCGCGCCTAGGCCACTTCGCCCTCGGCCGCCTGCTTAAGTGCCCCCACGTGGACTACCTATCCAGTCCCAACGTCTACCACCGAGTCATGGGGGAAGACTGGCCTCCCATGGTGGCCCAGGCCTCCGTGGCGCTACACGGCAAGCTCTGGCTTGCCGAGAACGATACCCGCACCTGCCGAACCACCTTGCTCAAGGATCAGGCCCCCGAGATCTGCCCGCCGGGCTACTACGACACCGGCGTGTGGGTCGGACCCGAAAGCGTCGAGGAGTCGGTGGCGTTGCTCCGCAAGAACACGGCCCGCATGCTTACAGGCGGCTACGGCGGATGGTGGTTCGATATGTGGGGAGGCTGGTTCAGTGGCCCGCCGCTTATCGACGTCTTGCAGCGCACGCAGGAACTTGGCCGAATCGCACTCCAGGATGGCGCCGCGGAGATGCACGCCCAAGTCTGCGTCATCGCCGATGAAGAGCTATCCTTTCTCGACAACTCCTTCGGCGCCCTGACGGGAAGGATCGTCCACAACCGCTATGCGCTGGGACGGACCGGTGCACCCTATGACCTCTATCTGCGCGGCGACTTCGCCCGCCTTCCGGCAAGCCGCTACCGAGCGGTATGGCTTCTGGGCCAGCTTGAACTCACGAAGGCCGAGGCCGAGCTGATCGAAGCGTGGCGGGCGAGCGGCACGACGATCCTGTGGACGCAGCCGACGGGGTCCACGATCCTCCGACCGGACGGAACGGAGACCTGGCACGCGGGCAAGATCCAATGGTCTCCCGAGGAGATCCGTGCCCTATGGCACGCGGCGGGCGTCCACGTCTATCTGAACAGTGATGACGTGCTGTATGCAGGAAACGGCTGGCTCAGTGTGCATACCGTTCCCGGGGGATCCAGAACGGTTCGCCTGCCGTTCATGGCTCGCGTGGAAGACGCCTTCACCGGCCAGGTCGTCGCCGAGGGAACCTCTCAACTGGATCTGACGCTGCCGCCGAAGTCGACAACGCTGTTCCGCGTGACACACACGACTCGTACCGAGTAGATACGACCCTGCACGTCCGGATGCTGCTCCACCTTGGCCGAGGGCAAGTGGCGCTCTTGGTGTGCTCAGTTCTCGGCAGGCAAAGCCCAGGGCGCATCGAGATAGGATCGGATCGCCTTCCGGTTACCCAACAAGGGATAGATATGGGTTTGCACGGCGTCGGCTCCAGCGCCCGCGTTATCCTTGGTCCAGTGGTTGGGCACGTTCGCGTTGCGCAGGTGGGGCCACCAGTTGAACGTGCTGATGCCATCGGCGCCGTCGGCGTATAGCTTCAAGGCCGTAGTACACAGATCGAATTTGTACTGCGCCAAGGCTCGGTCATCATCGGTCAGTGCTACGTTGCGGTCCGTGTCGAAGAGCGTGGAGTGCATCCAGGCCGATAGGGGAGGCAGAAACGGGTAGATGCCCACATCGGTTCCCTCGGCGAGCTTGGCGAATTCACGGGTCAACGGCATTCCCGGCAAGGTGCCCATGAACAGCGCTGGGCAGACATAATCCACGATCCCCTCATCGATCCATGTCTTCACATCCAGGCCCAGTTCTCTGCACGAACTGTTCACGGGCTTCTCGGCATACTCCACGCCCGGGAACACAAACGGCGACGGATCGCTGTCGAGCGACGGACCGACCCGTACGCCAAGCAGCATCCTGGAACGACCCTTGTTGGCGGCCACTTCGTCGAGCATTGCGCGGGCTTCCCGCACCATGCGCGTTAGGATGGTGTGGTTTTCGAGCGGGTTCGACACCATGCGGTACCAGCGCCGGAAGTCCATTTCGATCCCGTCCACATCGTACTTCTCAACCACTTCGCGAAAGATGGCCATACGGTGGGCGTAGACTTCCGGGATCGCGGGGTCAAGGCATCCTGCTCCCTCGATCCGACAATCGGAATGGGCCCGGCCGAAATCCGACATCTGCCAGCTATGTTGGTAGAAATCCTCCGCGTTCATGCGGTAACTGGCCAGGATCGGAACGCCGCGTTCACGACAGGCCTCTACAGTGATGGTCAGCGGGTCCGTGCCGGCATCCAGGAGACGTTGGAGCGTCAAGGCCTGCCCGTCCGGTGCCTTGTCCGGCCACACGACTTTCGAGACCTCTTCCAGGTACTTGCCGAACGACGTGGCCACATCGCTACGGTAGATCACGGGGTCGGGGAAGCCGACGTTCTGGGCAAGAACACCCGGCTTCAGGTCCAGTAGAGCGTCCACGGCCCGCCGATAGACCTGCGCGGCTGACTCGTCCGTCCCCACTGCGTGAAGGATGTTGTTGATGTCGTTGTTGAAGATGGTGCCCAGCGCCTTGCCGGACAAGCGGCGCGGCTTGGGATCGCAGACGTTGCGCGCATCGGAATCGACTGGCGCGTCGCGAATCGTCCGGTCATCGTCCGTCTCGGCGTCGCTCAGTCGCCATTGGATAAGTCCCGCGTCCCTCGGCTCCTGCTTGCTCGTCGGCGTGATACGGTATCCCGTCCCGAACGCGGTGAGTAGCGAACCGTCGGGAAGAAGCACGGTCGACGTGGCCTGAGAACTGGGCCACCACTTGTTCTCGTCCTTTCGGCTTCCCGCCCAGGAATGAAGAATGTACTTGTGGTCCAGGTCCCACGTACGCCCGTTATCGGCGCTGACGATGGCTTCGATGCCGAATTGCGGGAGCCCGTCCGGCGTGTCCACGTACCCTTTTCGCACCACATAGGTCATGACGATGCGACCGTCGGACATCAGTACGACCGACGGGTGATGACGTCCCCAGTCGTACAGCTTCTCGATTACCGACCACGTTCTGCCGTCGTCTCTGGAAAAGGAAACGCTAATGCCCTCGAAATGGTCGATCCACTCCCCCTCTTTCGACGGCGGGATGTCGGTCCGTCCCGCGGCGACCAAATCGCCGTTCGCGGCGCGAATGAGGGCCACCTCGTCCACGCCCTTCCACTGCGGCACCTTGATACTCTCGGTCCACGTCTTGCCGAGATCCGTGCTGAACCGAATGTGTCCCTGTTGATGCATCTCCTCGACCTCGGGCGGCTTGTGCACCGTGTACCCGGTCTCGATGAGGCGGACGATGTTCCCGGTGTCCGGGTCACGGTCCACCCAGATCGGATCCCACATGTACCACGGTTTCCCGTCGCATGTCAGCGCGATAGCGGAGAGTTTCTTCCAGGTCTCGCCGAAGTCGTCGCTCACCCATCGACTATCCCCGGTCACGAACAGGACCGTGCCGTTGCCCAGGTACGTGAGTCCCACGCCCAGAGCGTCAATGCCCTTGCCCGCGTCGTCGAAGAGGATTTGCCGGGGATCCGACCACGTCGCGCCGTGGTCGTCGCTGAACAGCACTTCGGCATGGTGCGGGTAGTCACACCCCACCAGCATCAGCACGCGATCCTTCTCCGGCATGTAGACGATGTACGGCACGGCCACAACCCGATTCCACGGCTCGGTGACGATCTGCAATTTCGCGGGCACCGCGATCTCATCGACTGCCGTGTTCAGAAACCGTACTTCGTGTTCGTTCCATTCGCCGTTGGCCGTCAGACTCATGAGCACTCCCAACAAGACAACCAGACTGGTTGCGGTCCTGTCCATTCTTCTTCTCCCGATTACGCTGTTCGTGGTGAACTGTCCTTACTGCGCTCGATTGGACGCAGGCAACAGGTCGATGCCAGACGAGTCGTCCCGAATCCGGAAACGGATACACTGCACCGCGTTGGTCCGGGCGTCCTCGGTTGAGTGTCCGCCGGTCTTGATGTAGGTGACGAAGACCGATCCGTCGTCCAGTTCCATGGCCTTGCCATAGCCGTATGACTCGTCGACAAGGAACCCGTGCGTCGGTGCGGGCGCGACCCAGGTGTGCCCTTCGTCCAGACTGAAGGTCATCCGAAGGCCCCGGGCCGTGCCGGACGCCCCAGCGTCGTAGAGGCAAATCAAGGTCCCATTCTTCAGGGTGAATAGCGTGGGGGCATGCATGACCATCCCCGTAGAGGAAAGGTCGGTCCACGTGTGCCCATCGTCGTCGGACCACGCGAGGTCCCCTTGCTGGCGGGCGATAAACACGAGCCGACCGCTGGGCATGCGCGCGATGCTGGTTTCGTACAAGGGGTGGTCGGTCTTCAGAATGGCGAGCGTGTCCCATGTCTCGCCACGATCCGTGCTGCGCAGGATAGCCCCTTGCTCGGGGCTGCCGTCGGCGGGGCTGCCGTTAAGCGTCAACAGAACCGATCCGTCAGGCATCAGGAGCATGGGCCCGTCGATTTCCCCGGTGAGGAACGGCGACGGAATCAGGATGGCATCCTTCTCCCACGTCGTCCCGCCGTCAAAGGACCGAACCACCCACGCGAGATACGCAACCGACGGATCCTTGTAGACGTCGCCGTATGCTCTCCGCGTGAAGAAGGAGCAGAGAATCGTCCCGTCGGGCAGTTCCAGGAGACTCGGGTGGCGGTCGTCGTCTGGCGTATCGATCAGGGTCCGGGGTGTGCTCCAGGTCTTGCCCCGGTCGGTCGACCGGACCAGCATGGTACGCCCGCCCGTGGGGGCATCGATTACCGGCATGCCGATCTCCCGATACTTCTCGATCTTGCCCAGCGCATCCCGGTACGGCGTGGGAGGCGACGCGTGCCAGTAGGCTGCGCTGAAGGCCACCAACCAATCGCCGTTGGACAGACAGATGGGCGATTCCCAGCCCACGAAGCCGCCGTAGCCGGGGAAGGGGTCGGGCTGGTTCACGCCGGGACCCACGATGGTGGCGCGACAGTCTTCCGGCGGCGTCTTCGATTCGCCCCCCTCCACGACCTTGATGGCTACGCCGGGCCCGGGCCCCGTGGGCCGTTCGTTGAGCTTGTGGTCGGCGGTGTAGGTCTTAGGAGGCACGCCCCAGGGCTGGGCCAGATAGTGGCGCACCTGCTGGGGATGCCCCAGAATCGGATAGACATACGACTGGACCGTCAGCGCGCCTTCTCCGCCCCGGTTCTTTATGCCTGTCTCATTGGCAACGCCCGCATTCATGAGATGGGGCCACCAATTGAAGGTGCTGATACCGTCGGCGCCGTCTTCGTACATCTTGAGCACGGTCGTGCAGAGGTCGTACTTGTACTGGGCCAAGGCCCGATCGTCGCCCGTGAGCGGTATCGCGCGCACATCGTCGAAAAGCGTGAAGTGCATCCACGCGGATTTGGGCGGCAGAAACGGGTAGATACCGACGTTGGTTCCTTCTGCAAGCTCGGCAAACTCGCGCGTCAGCGGCGATCCTGGCAAGGTGCCAAGGAACAGGGCCGGGCACATGTAGTCGACCAGTTCTTCGCCGATCCAGGTCTTCACGTCAAGGCCCAAATCCTTGCAGGATCCGTTGACGGGGGTCTGAGCGTACTCGATCCCGGGCATAAGGAACGGAGACGGAGGGCTGTCGAGAGAGGGGCCGACCCGCACGCCGAGGAGCATCCTGGAACGGCCTTTCTTGGCGGCAACGTCGTCCAGCATCTTGCGAATATCACGCACTAGCCGCGTCAGGACGGTGTGGTTCTCAAGCGGGTTGGACACCATGTGGTACCAACGCCGGAAGTCGAGTTCGAGCCCGTCGATGTCGTATTTCTCGGCCACTTCGCGGAAGATGGCCATGCGATGGTTGTAGACTTCCGGGATGGCATAGTCGAGACAGCCTGCGCCGGGGATTCGGTACTCGGGATGGGCGCGCCCGAAATCCGACATCTGCCAACTGTGGTGATAGTAGTCTTCCGCATTCATGCGGTAGCTCGCGACGATCGGCACCTCTCGCTCGCGGCACGCTTGGATCGCCAAGGCAAGCGGGTCGGTCCCCGCCTCGCGCAACAGACGCAGGCATTCCGCCTCTTCGCCACGCTTGTGCCTGGGCCAGATCCCGTCAGCCACGAGCATATCGGCCGTCTCGACCATATACTTGTCATGCAACGTGGCGACGTCGCTCGGATAGACGACCGTGTCGGGAAATCCCACACATTGCGCCAGAACTCCCGGTTTGAGATCGAGCAGCGCATGGTAGACCCGTAGATACTCCTCCGCGCTCGCGCGTTCAGGCCCCAACGCCGCCGCTATGTTGCAGTCGTCGGCATTGAACACGGTGCCGAGGTTCCTGCCCGAAGGCAGCTTCGACGAACCGGCCCCAGCTGCGCCTGGCAAGACGAAGGCCAGAGAAACAAGCGGAATGGCGATACGAGAGACTCTCATGGGTCGTGCTCCCTTTCTTGGTGAGGTTGCCGCTTTCGCCCTAGGCGGTGCGCGGCATGCGAGGGGTTCGTGGAGAAGAACGGCGGTCTGGTACGTACTTGGACCTTGGCCATTCTTCCCGGTAGGGTTCGCTTCGATCGGCCCATCCCATTTGTCTACCCCTCAATCCGCACTACTGTGTCCAGCGCGTATCTGTGGATCCGAATCGGATCCTCCGCGGCCTGAAACCTCACTGCTTGATCCTCCAGAGAATCAGTCCAATATCGCGTGGGAAATAGGTGTCGGCTCCCGGCGCGGGGGACGGATTGGCACGATAACCGCTGCCGAAAGACGTCAATATCGAACTGTCGGGCAACAGAATCGACGATGTTCCTTGCGTGGCGGCACTCCACCACACATCGCCCTTCTTTGGCTTGGTGCCCTTATAGGCAACCAAGATGTACCGATGATCCAAGTCCCATGTTTGCCCATGATCGCGGCTCACCACGGCCTCGATGCCGTATTGCGGAAAGCCGTCTTCTGTGTCCGGATAGCCCATGCGCACGTTGTAGACCATCACGAGCGTCCCGTCGGGCAGAAGCACAAGGCTTGGGTGATGACGCCCGTAGTCGTACAGCTGATGACGCTTCGACCAAGTCTTACCGTCATCCTTCGAGATCGAAACGGCCAGCCCTTCATAGTGGTCAAACTCGAAGTGGCAGAAACGCTCCGGCGGGTTCGTCCGGCATGCCGCCACGATGTCGTCGTTGGCGGCACGAATCAGGGCCACTTCGTCGACGCCCCGCCACTCTGGAGGGAATTCTTCCTTGCTCCAGGTCACACCTCCGTCTTCGCTGTGGCGTATGAACGCCTCACTGTGAGGACCGTCTGTGCTTGTACGGGGGACACCCGTCCGGCGCCAGCGCACTTCGGTAAGCCGGACCTTGTCGGTTTGGGCGTCGCGGTGGACGAGCATCGGATCCCAATTGTAGCTTTCGCCACCACAAGAAGGCGGTGGGATCGGCACGGGCTTCGACCAGACCTCACCATAGTTGCTGCCGAAGAACCGATTGCCCCCCTCTTCGCCGACGATGAACTTCCCTTCGCCGAGGTACGTCATCCCCACGCATGTGTTGGCATTCGGGCGCCCCTGATCGTCACACGACAGCCATCGCATGGGGCTCCAGCTTGCGCCGTGGTCGTCGCTGTGCATCAGAGTAGCCATATGGGGTCGGTTTCGATTGAGCAGCATCAACACACGCCCCTTCTCCGGCATGTAGGCCAAGTAGGGTGTGATGAGCAACTCCGGTTTGGCGACCGGAACGTATTGGAACTTGGCTGGCAGCGCAGTTGGCGACGCTTCGCCATTGAGTTGAGAAACGGTGTGGTCTTGCCAGTCGCCCCGGGCGACACTAGATTTGAGCATGATGAGAACCATCCCGATTGCCGTCAAGAGGGACATGATGGTGGGCTTCGTCATTGGCCGGCTCCACGGTTGCGGACATGCACATACACCTCCGGTTCGTTGACGACCACTTCACCGCCCGCGTCCGGATCCGAACCGGTGAGCCGAACGGAGAGCTCATTGTCGCCCTTCACAAGAACATCGCCTACTGGAACCCAAGCGAAATCCACGGTGTACTCGTCAAAAGCCGCCAGAGGATAACCATCCGCTTCGGGCTGCCCGTCGGGTGCGGGCACGCGCGTGGTCCATGCGTCCGGGACGATATGGCCGTTCAACGCGATTTCGAGATGCTCGGATTCCTCTATCCCCTCGGCCTTGAGTTGCAGCGTCACCCGAAGCCCGGGCCGGGTGAAGTCTTCGCACATCCGCAGCCGCTGCGTCCCTCGGACCTCTTTGCTCTCACGCTTCAGACGGATGCGGTGGTCGTTGGGAACAGAGGTCTCGGAATTCCGATCCCATAAGGGGAAGAACAAGTAATGCCGATTCCCTTGGGCGAGGCTGTTGGGGTCCTTCAGTTCCTGCAACCACGCAAGCGCTCCCGGCCAGCTCACTGGGCGCGACCAGTCCCGCGACGGATGTCGGCGGCGCTGCCAATGGACCTGGTAGTTGTAGGGGGAGAAACCATCCGCGCCCATGGCATGGAAGTTGTTCACAGCGGCACGATAATGGTTGAGATTCACCTCCCGCATGTTGCCCTTCCAACAGAAGCATGGAGCGATCTGCGGGTAGATCTTGCAGTCCGTGCCCTCGGTCAATCCCACAAAATCCTCGACCCTGAAATTGAAGTCCGTGTAGAAGAAATCGGCGGGGACGACATAGTCCACCAACCCCTCTTGGATCCAGGTCTTGATGTCGAAGCCGAGAACCTCGTTCTCATACGGCGTCTGGGGGACGCGGACGCCGAACTTGAGTCTTGAGCGCCCGCGTCTCTCGGCCGCCTCGTCCACCAGCTTGCGGGCCTTGCGATGCATGTCGGTCAAGAGATGCGCGTTCTCCTTACCCTTGCCCGGATCGAACATGTGGCACCAGCGCATGTAGTCGTATTCAATGCCGTCGACGTCGTAGCGATCGAGGGTCTCCTGCGTGACGTCGAGAATGTGCTGACGAATCTCGGGAACAGTGTAGTCCATGGCATTCGAGTTGAACGCTTTGAGTTTCCATTCGGGGTGTTCCTTGATGAAGGTACCCGGAGGGATTTCGTGCCGGTCGTTCATGCGAATGCCGGCGATGAACTCCACGTTGTGATGCTTGCATCGGTCCATGACCACCTGAAAGTAGTCAATCCCCGCAGCGTCAAGTTTCGGGGGCCGGAATTCCGTGAGCAAATCCGTGTACTTCGAATCGGGAATGTGGCTGCGGAATCCTGTTCCAAGCACGCAATGCACGATGGAATCCACGCCGACCCGCGCGTGCTCGTCGACGATCCGCTCGACCATGCTCTTGATATGGGCGGGGTTGGCGTCGTTCAGGTTCCGGTTCCCCATGATAGGCGCCCACATGCACTCCTCGTCCCAATTCACGATGACATAGCCGGGCTCTCCGGCGGCACCCGCGGCCTCGGGCATACAGACCACCGCGAATGCCACGGCCAGCGTACCGATACAGAACGTGCGCATTCCCATTCCCCTCCCTTGTTTCGATATTCTACTCAGCGGTATCGTCGCCCTCTGGTTCGACGGCCATCCGATGATCGTTGTTCATTGCGTAGAGGGTGCGGGGGAGCATGGAGTGGAGTTGGGTTCGGCAGGAGAACCCCAGTGTCAGCGCATCCAGCGGTGAACGTCACGTCAGGTAGCTCCGAATGGTTACCGCACATCGTGTGCCCTGCGTGTTTCGGAGGGTGGACCCGAGATTCCATCCTCCGCCCCCAAGGGGGAACGTCCCGAAGGGCGGAGTCTACCGGCTTGGACGGTCGCGATTCAATCTCACTCGACGGGTTCACCGGACCCGGCTTGCGGCGTTGACTGTCCACGCTCGGGGCCGTACGATGGGGCAATCGTTCGCGCGGTCCGCGAGCGGGTCGACCCGGGGCTTCACGGCGCGCACAAAGGGGGCAACAGCATGTCTGGAATCGCACGAATGATTGTGGTCGTCTTTGTAGCCACGGTGGTGGCGTGGCCTGCACGCGTGTGGGCGGAAGCGGAGGCCGAAGCAACCGAGATCCCCTCCTTCCTCATCGGCTTCTCCCGGTCCGTACCGGCCGTGGGCGACAAGGTCGAAGCGCGCCTCTACATGGACGCGCCCGCCGGCCGGGAAGTCGAAATCGCGAGCCCGGATGGCGGCACTGTTGTCAGGAAGAGCAACGCCGATGGGTGCTTCCAGTGGTCCCCCAGGCGATACGGCAAGTACACCTTCCGCGCCGGCGATGTGACGGATACCATATGGGTCACCGCGGATCGGCTCTACTTCTTTGTGTGGGACGCCACCGTGGTGCGCCGCTACGTGACCCATGTTCTGAAACCGAAGGACGTCGACCGGGCCACGCAATGGCAGCGGCGGGGCGTAGATCTCCTGAACTGGGCGGGCGGCGAGTACCTCTCGCGGGAAAAGGACTTCGGAGACAAGGCCTTCACGAAGTCCGAGGATTGGCTGGCGAACTGGTCCCAGGCCAGTCTCGATGCGGATTTCGATGGGATTACCATCGACGAGATCTACGTCTCCGACCGGCCGCTCATGGCGGAACTCTGCCGCTCCGTGCTGGATTTCCGCCAAACGGCCGGTGACGCATTCGATATCCTTCCGTTCTTCTCGGGAATCGAATGGGATGCTGTGGGTCCCATGTGGGACCTCCGGGAAGCCCAAGCGCCGTGCATGGAAGAGAACTACTGGGGCGGCGAAGTGGTCTACACGAAACGGTGGGCCGACGTGTGCCTGTTCAACATGGACCGCCTTGGTGCGGTCTTGAGCCAAGCGCCCGGGTTCTTCCTGGACGAGCCGCGGCGGGGACCCCAGACCGTGGCCGAATTCCGCGCGGATATCGCGTTGTGTCGACGAATCGCACCGGAGATGCGCGGTATCTCGCTATTCAATGCCTACGGCTTCCGCGAAGCCGATCACGTGGCGGACGAGGTGATTGAGGATTACTTCTTCAAGCCGGTGATTCACCTCCACCCCCGCGACGGCCAACTCATGGTACAGAACATCGGCAATGAGGACACGTTGGAAGGCGCGCACCTCGAGTATCTTGCCGACGACGCGGTCCTCCAGCAGTGCATGATTGCGATCCTGGCGCCCTATGAAGAAACGGCACTCGCCATTCCTGCGAAGGCCAAACAAGTCCGGCTGAATCTCCCGTCCGGCATGAATCACGTGTACGAAGGAGGCCTCTTCGACCTTCCGGAGAACCTTGCTCCCCTGCAAGTCACAGAGTGCTCAATTGAGCAAGGTGCGACGGTGAAGATGGACGCCGACGAGCGGGTGACCGTTGAGGTCCGGTTCAACAAGCCGGTGGTCTACAGCGGGGCGACGTCGGTGTGGCTCAAGGGCACCGCCGCGGGCATGGTCGCAGTGAAGGAAATCGTTCTCGGCAACGACAGCAAGTCCCTAACGATCGATCTGGGGGCCTTACCCGAAGACCGCTATTCACTGCGGCTGCTCAGCGGACCGAACCATTTCAGGGACAATGACGGCCATTCCCTGGATGGTTCGGGCAACGGCTTCTGCGAAAACGCTCCGGGCTTGTTCAAGGATTCCGATCATTTCGCCGTGGACTTTCGGGTCGCGCGAACAAGGCCATAGTGTCCTGGCGCGGCCCGGGCATTTTCGTGCGTGAAGGAAGAGTCTGCAACAATTTGACTTAGTAAATACATCCCTGTATAGTACGCGCACATGTGGCCCGTTGCACGCGCAACGCCCACCGTTGCCGTAGGCCTTTTGCCTACGCGATGCTCACCCCTGAACCTGGGTTTCCCACCTGTTGTGTAGTCTCCCATTTCGCTGGTGCTGAGCATACACAATAGGTCCTCGCCCGAATTATGTCGGCAGGACGAAAGGGAAATTCCTTTGTCATTTCAAGATTACAGTATCGATCCGCGTTGTCTAAAGGTCCTCAAGGGCCAACGGATCGTCGAACCGACCCCCGTCCAGGCGAAAGCCATCCCCCCCGCGCTTGAAGGGCGCGACGTCATTGCCATCGCACAAACAGGTACCGGCAAAACGCTGGCCTTTGGGCTTCCCGCGTTGACCCGTGTAGCCGCCGCGAAACCCGGACGCACTCGCATGCTGGTGCTCACGCCGACGCGTGAACTGGCCGTGCAGGTACACTCGGTACTCCAGACCATGGGCAGAGCCCTGGGCCTGCGCGCCGTGGCCGTGTATGGCGGTGTGGGCATGGACCCGCAAACCCGCGCACTGCGCCAAGGCGTCGACATCGTAGTGGCGTGCCCCGGCCGGTTGCTCGACCACATCAATCGCGGAAACACGCGTTTCGACAACCTGTCGATGCTCGTCCTTGACGAAGGCGACCACATGCTGGACATGGGGTTCCTTCCGGACATCAAACGCATTCTGAGCTCGCTCCCCAAGGACCGTCAGACCATGCTGTTTTCGGCGACCTTCCCGAAGGAAATCGAGGGATTGGCAGCCGACTTCCAGCGCGACCCGGTGCGCGTCGAAGTCGGACGCGCGGCGACGCCGGTCGAGTCGGTGAAGCAGGGCGTCTACACCGTTGACCCGCAGGGCAAGATGGATCTCCTCACGAAGCTCCTGAAGGAAGAGGATGTGGACTCCGCCCTCGTCTTCATGCGCACCAAGCACCGCACCGACCGCGTGGCCAAAGCCCTGCACAACGCCGGGTTCAAGGCCCAAGCCATTCATGGCGGCCGTACTCAGGGTCAGCGCCAGCGCGCGCTCGACGGGTTCCGCAGGGGACGCTACCGCATCCTCGTAGCCACGGACGTAGCGGCGCGCGGTCTGGATATTCAGGGCGTCACCCACGTGGTTAATTTCGACATCCCCATCAGTTCCGACGACTATGTCCACCGCATTGGCCGTACGGCACGCGCCAACGCCAAAGGCGATGCCATTACGTTCGTGTCCCCCTGCGACCATCAGGCCCTCGGTTCCATTGAACGCGCCATCGGCATGAGCCTGCCGCGCGAGGAATGGGAAGGCGCCGTCCATGTCCGGTCGGGGTATCAGCCCGGCCAGGGACGGCAATCCGGTGGGCGCGGCTCGTCGCCTCGATATGGACGCCCCGGTCCTCGCAACGGACGCGGCTCGGCCCCCCGTAACGGGCGTAGTTCCGCTCCCCGTAACGGACGCGGCTCTGCCCCTCGTGACGGGCGTGGCTATGATCCTCGTGACGGTCGCAGTTCGGCTCCCCGTGACGGTCGCAGTTCGGCTCCCCGTGACGGTCGCAGTTCGGCTCCCCGTGACGGACGCAGCTCTGCTCCTCGTGACGGACGCGGCTCTGCTCCCCGTGACGGACGCGGCTCTGCTCCCCGCGACGGACGCGGCTCTGCTCCCCGCGACGGACGCGGCTCTGCTCCTCGTGACGGACGCAACTCTGCTCCTCGTGACGGACGCGGCTCGGCTCCCCGCGACGGACGCGGCTCGGCTCCTCGTGACGGACGCGGCTCGGCTCCTCGTGACGGACGCGGCTCGGCTCCCCGTGACGGACGCAACTCTGCTCCCCGTGACGGACGCAACTCGGCTCCCCGCAACGGACGTGGCTCGGCTCCCCGCAACGGCGGCGGCTCGGCTCCCCGTAACGGACGTAACTCGGCTCATCGCAGCGGGCCCGGACTGCCGGATCGTCCGCAGAAAGCACGACGCGGAGCCCATTCGAAACGCGGCCGTCGCATTGACGACACCGGCCAGCGCGACTAGTAACGTTATCTGAATTCAGCGGCAGCCCCACCCGTTCC
>JAAEQP010000807.1 GCA_024231375.1 bacterium
CACGGCGGCCACTTCCCGGGCATGATCACGGGGAAGCCGGTCGGCATGGGTGGCTCGCTCGGCCGCACGCAGGCGACCGGGTACGGTGTCATCTACACGCTCCGCGAAGCGCTCAAGGAGATGAATGTCCGCCCGGCCGATACCGTCGCGAGCGTTCAGGGCTTCGGCAACGTCGCGCAGTACGCGGTCGAGCTCTACACGCAGATGGGTGGCAACGTCATCTGCGTTTCGTGCTGGGACCAGACGGACCAGTGCGCGTACGTCTTCCGCAAGAAGGACGGCATCAACCTGACCGAGCTCACGGGCATCACCGACCGCTTCGGCGGCATCGACAAGGCGAAGGCCGGCGATCTCGGCTACGAGGTGTTGCCCGGTGATGTCTGGATCGAACAGGAAGTCGATATTCTCATCCCGTCGGCTCTTGAGAACTCGATCACAGCCGAGAACGTCGAGAGGATGAGCAAGCGTGTGAAGTTTATCGCCGAAGGGGCCAACGGCCCGACGACGCCTGAAGCGGATAAGGTCATCCACAGCCGGGGCATCCACGTGGTTCCAGACTTCCTCGCCAATGCCGGTGGCGTCACCTGCAGTTACTTCGAGCAGGTCCAGAGCAACATGAACTACTTCTGGGAAATGGACGAGGTTCTAGGTAAGCTGGATGTGAAGATGACGGCCGCATACGTCGCGGTCAGCGAGCTCGCGCGCAAGCAGAATATCTACATGCGCGACGCCGCTTACGTCGTGTCGGTCAACCGCGTGGCAGAGGCCTGCCGCGACCGTGGTTGGATCTAGCGTTTCACCGGGAAGGGGCGCCCCGAGCCGGGCGCCCCTTCCATCGGCCTGAACCCACGGGAGGCGTGAACGATGTCATCCGCATCGGAGCTTCCACGGTTCA
>JAAEQP010000808.1 GCA_024231375.1 bacterium
AAAGCGCAGCAAAAGGGGGACTGATGCAAGCGAGCGAGTCCCCGAGCGAGACGTGTCTGTCCCTTTTCTTGCGAAGCGCGCCTTGGATAACAGCCATCAACTCCGAAGCACACCACTAGAGGTATCCCAGCGCCTCCATTTGTTCGGTTCGGTCGCCCGAATGCTCGGGGTCATCGGGGGTGCCGGGATGCGCCAGCGGCGTGAAGACGAAATAGCTCATCCGGCCGGGAAGGCCGTCCGGAAGGTCGTCGACCGTCACGTCAAACACTTCGTCCGTGACTCGGTAAACGCCGAGTTCCTCGAAGACCGAGTACTTGTCCTGGGCATGCGAAAAACAGGTGATGTAGTCTTCATCCGATTCCGCCTTCAGCCGAAGGCCGGACCCCGTCCCCTGCGTGATGATCTCCACTTCGACACGGTATTCCCCGTTAGGCACTCGCATGCGGAAGTTGAGCGGAGGGCAATCCTCGGTCGCGCCTCCTTCCCGGAGTTTTCGGATGGAGAGACTCCACTTGCCGTCGGAAGGAAGATCCGCGCCGGCGAACGCTTCCGCGGGCCGCGCGAAAACCGTCGACACAGGGATGCGAAACCGGCTCATGGGTGCGTGCGGCAGGGCCTCGTACTCGGCCATCTTGGGGATGAGTACATTCTCTACACGGTTGAGGAGCGCCCCGGCGACTTCGGGAGACGTATCCGTCACATTGTGGCGAGCGATCAGCATGTCGGGGGCGGAGAACAGCGCCCCCGTCCCTTCTGAGGGGTCGTACTCGTACCAGCACTCCTCATTCCTGAGCAAGAGGTATCTGCACTGGTCATCCTCCACTCGGTTCACCCGGGAGAATGCGGCGTCATGCACGGCGGCCACGTCCCCGTTCACCACTGGAAGCAGGCTCTCGCCGTCCATTCGCGCTGTAGTGGCTGATGCGGTGAGATCGAGTAGCGTCGGAAGAATGTCTGCGTTCTCCACCAGCCCATTCACCCGGATGCCGCGGGGCAGTCCGGGACCCGCCATAACGAGCGGCACGTGGAACTGCTCGTCGCACGCAGTGCCGGGATGCCCTACCGTTCGACCGTCTTCACCCAGGATCTCGCCATGATCCGAAGCGATGACCACGATCGTGTTCTCGATCAAACCTCGGGCTTCCAGTCCATTCAGCAAGTCCCCGATGCACGCGTCGGCGTAGTGGAGACTGCTGTCGTAGAGATTCAGCAAGTGCTCGCGGTGCTTCTTCGAGAATGGAATCGATGGATCCGGGGCGCGCGCGTATTCGGCGTCAATCCATTGATCGTGCTCCGCGTGAACGTAGTGGGGCTGATGCGTGTCAAGAGAATGGATGTAGAGGAAGAAAGGTCGTTTCGGATCCCCGTCCAGCCAGGAGAAGACCGCCGGGTTGATGCGTTCGAATTCCGCGTACGCCATTCCCGCCGGCGGAGCCAAGATCTGGCATGTGTTGAAGGCCCTGTTGATGCGGCTGCCCGGCTCAAACCAAAGATGGGCGCCAATGGCCGCCGTCTCGTACCCATTCTCTCGGAACATCTCGGGAGCAAGGATCTCTCCTTCGGGTGGTTCGCGCGATAGGGCGTTCCAACTCCCCTCGCCCAGGCACAACACGGGGAAGTGCCGCCCCGTCATATAGGAGGCAACCGAATACACCGTGTTGTGCGCCTGCGAGAACGCGCGTTCGAACAGGACTCCGCGCGCCGCCAGACGGTCGATGTTGGGCGTGGTCTCCCGATCGTATCCATAGCACGAAAGATTCGCGGCCCGGCAGGCGTCAAGCACAACCCACACGACCTGGGGCCCACGGGCGGTCTCGGGCGTGTCCGGCGAAGTGCCCGGCTCCGGCCCGGCCAACTCGGTTGGACTGCCGCACCCCGAAAACGCGCCCACGGAAAGGCCAAGCGCCACGAGTCCCGTACGCCAACCACTGAAATCTCCTAGAAGACGCAATCCCGAAATCCATCCCACGTTTCGCACCCCGCTAGGTCAACCACCATTCCAAACGTCCCAGTTGCCGCATTATCACCAACTTGGACTCGTCATACCAGAACCTCGGCCTCGCCGGCCTCATTGACAACCGGTGCAACCCGGACGATACTCGGAGAACAGGATGAGCATTCGGACGTAGCGTGTGTTTTGGAACGTGGCAGGCCGGGCGGAACCGACAACGGTGCCTGCAGCCGAAAAGGAGCATCACAGATGAAGAGGATGGATCGTCGTGCCTTTCTGCGGGGCCTTGGGTTCGGATCGTTGGCCGTGTTGGGCGCGGGTCGGGCCATGGCCGCCCCCATCCACGACGGTAGCCGCATCGTCAGCGAAGGAACGGCCATTTCGCGCGGAGGCGCGGCCTTCGTTGAAAACGGCAAGGTCATTCAGCCGCGCCGCGAGATACCCGTCATCCGCGAAACCGATGTCCTCGTGGTAGGTGGCGGCACGGCAGGCGTGGTAGCCGCCCTCGCAGCACAGCGCGCAGGCGCCAAGGTCACCCTCATCGAACGCTACGGGTGTTTCGGTGGACTGTGGACCGCCGGCCTGGTCCTCATCGTGCTGGCGACCCACAACCGCGCCGCGTCGCCGTATCAGAAGATGGTACGGGGCATCGGCGACGAGATACTCGCCCGCATCGCCCGGGAGAAGCACGGTGCCATCGATTACAGCGACGAGAGCAAGCGCGACGCCACCACCGACCCGGAAGTCACCAAGTACGTGCTCGCCAAGATGCTGCGCGACGAGGGCGTCGACATCCTGCTTCACAGTTGGGTCACGAACGCCATCATGGAAGGCGACGCGGTCAAAGGCGTCCTTCTGGAAACCAAATCGGGCTGTCTCGCGGTGAAATCCAAAGTGGTCGTCGACGCCAGCGGCGACGGCGACGTGCTGGACGCGGCCGGCGCGGAGAGTATCCCGCATGTACACAAGATCGGCCTCGTCCACCGCTTGGGCAACGTGCCATCAAAGGGCGACTCCAAAGGCCTGAACTTGGGCGGCCCCACGCCCATCCCGGGCGTGCGTTGGGTCAACATGCAGGGACCGCAGGGCGACTGCCTCGATGTGGAAACGTTGACCGAGGCCGAACTCGGCGGGCGCGAAGCCATCTGGAGCAAACTGAAGCAGATCCAGGAGCGCCCCGGATACGAAGACGTGTTTCTCCTCGACGTGGCGTCGCAACTGGGCGTCCGCGCGTCCCGCACCCTCGTGGGCACGGAAGAACTGCGATTTGAAGACTGGCAGAACAAAAAGACCTATCCCGACGTATGCGGCATCGGCGGCAACTACGCCTTCCTCAAGGACCGCGGCGTTCCCATCCCCTACGGCACGCTTGTGCCCAAACGGGTGGACAACCTGCTGGCCTCGGGCCGGTGCGTGGCCGCCGACAACCGGATGCTGAACTACACGCGCCTCATCGCGCCGTGCATGCTCACCGGGCATGCCGCCGGAGTCGCCGCGGCCCTCGCCGCCAAGGCCGGATGCTCGCCGCGCGAAGTTCCCGTACCCGCGCTCCGCGACCTCTTGAAGAAGCAGAAAGCCTTTCTGGGATGATTCGTTGGCCGCAGCGGTCCGGGACCCGTCTGTTCGTGTTCGCCGTGCTCGTCGTGTACGCGGTCCTGTGGCCCGCCGCATTGCGCTACGCCTTGCCTGCCCTCAGTCCCTTCCTATGGGTGTGCAGTGTCGTAGCAGCCCGCACGTTCAGCGTGGCCCTTCTGGTCACGGGACTTCCCGTGGCGGTGCTGGCAGCCTGGCGGCGGCGCTGGTTCTGCCGTACCTTGTGTCCCATGGGTTGGACCGTCGAACTCTGCGCGAACGCACGGACCTCAGCCGATTGCGGCTATCCACGCGTGCCGCGCATCGGCCAAGCCTTGGCACTACTGACACTCGGCGGCGCGGCGTTCTCCATTCCCCTCTTCCTGCTGTTTGACCCCGTGGCCCTGTTCGCGGGCGTTGCCGGTCTCCCGCACGCTCCGTTGTCCCTGTCGCAAGCCGTCTACGCCGCGGGATTCGGCCTGATCGTTGCGCTCAGTCTCGCGTTCCCATTGCTCTGGTGCAAACGCCTGTGCCCCCTCGGCGCGACGCAGGACCTCATCGCCGACGCTTGCTCCCTTTTCAGATCTCGCGGCGTCGAGAAGAACCCCGCCAACCAACCGGTGCGTGGTATGCCACTTGCCCGGCGCGCGTTCGCGGGAGTGGGGGTTGGCGCAGTGGCCTCCATGGCCTTTGACAAACTTCCTCGCGCGGCAGCCGCGACCCCGCTCCGTCCTCCGGGCACAGTCGATGAGACCACCCTGGCTACCTTGTGCGTGCGCTGCGGCAACTGCGTACGGTCATGCCCGACCAGCATCATCCAGCCCGATCTGCGCCCCTCCGACGTGACGGCCATACTCACCCCCATCATCCGGTTCGACGGAAACCATTGTCTCGAAACCTGCCGTGCCTGCGGCACGAACTGTCCCACCGGCGCCATCGCAGCGCTTCCCCTCGCCGAGAAGAACGCCCGCAAGATCGGATTGGCAACCATCGACGAGGATGCGTGTCTCCTGGCCCTCGAACGCGATTGCAGCGCCTGCGCCATCATTTGCCCGCACGGGGCCGTGACAGAGGAGTTCTCCAAGGAAACCTACACCACCATGGTCCGCATCGACGCCGACGCGTGCAACGGATGCGGCGCGTGCATCGATGTCTGCCCGCCCGTCGCTATCCAGGTATCGTGAACCGCTCCCGCCCGGTTGTTTGCGCCCTTTTGAAGGGACGGGGTCGCCTTCTTACCCTCGCCCAACGGCTTGCCAGCCGTGGATGGGAGAGGGCAGGGTGAGGGGTCTGTATTCGCGTCCCGAGCGGGGGCCACCGAGTCCCCCGGCGTTGACCCGACATCCTGCTCCAGGTACCATCGTGCGCGGTTGGATTGTTCATTCATGATGACACATGCCCACAACTCCGGATAGAACAGCGTGAGTTCAGACAACACTCCCTCGGACTTGGATGCACGCCGCGTCGAACTGTGGCAGAAGCGCCGCGAGATCGAGATCAGGCGCGAACAGTCCCATTGTCTGAAGCCTGACTCGTTCGCGGGCTGGTTCTACGCCATGACCGTGTTCGACCTGTTCCCGCCGATCCTGAAGTACACCGGCCTACTGCACCTGGGACGCCACTATGCCCGCAAACTGCAGCTACTCGGCGTCTCCTTCGAATTCGACTCGTTGCCCGAGGTTTTCGACGGGTTCCGCATCCTCCACATGTCCGACACGCACTTCATTGAGGAGGAACCCGACTTCTCGAGCATGCTGTGCGGGTTGATCAAGGATGCCGAGGTCGACCTGTGCGTGATGACCGGCGACTACCGGTTCGAGCACGAAGGACCCATCGAGCATGTGGTCGACTCCATGAGGGAACTGACCGCCGCGGTGCGCAGCCGCCACGGCATCTGCGCCGTGTTGGGCAACCACGACCGCACCACCTTCGCCCAACCGCTTCGTGACATGGGCATCGACCTGCTCATGAACGACAGCGTTCCCATCGATCGCAACGGCGAACGCATCTGGATCGTTGGCGTGGACGATCACCATCATTTCCGGTGCGACGACCTGCCCATGGCCATGACCGATGTGGCGTCGGATGCGTTCTCGGTGCTGCTGGCCCACTCGCCCGAGATCGGCGACCAAGCCGCCGAACGCAACGTCGACCTGTATCTGTGCGGTCACACCCATTGGGGGCAAGTCCGCCTGCCCTGGCTCGGGGCCGTCTTCACCAACGCCCGGTGCCCACGCGCCTGGTGTACGGCCGACTGGCATCACAACGGTATGCACGGATACACCTCGTCCGGCCTCGGCGTCACCGACCTTCCCGTTCGATTCAACTGCCCCCCGTCCGCGGCCGTCATCGAATTGCGGCGCAAGGGGCCGCATCCGCGCTGAGAGCGACGCCCCTGCGTGCAACATGAGGAGCAGATGGCCATGAAATCCTTCTCGTACAAAGACGCCAAGACTCGCGAGATCAGTTTTCCCTTGGGAGGCATCGGCAGCGGCTGCGTGGGCCTGAGCGGTACGGGGCACCTCGTGGACTGGGAGACCTTCAACCGTCCGGCCAAGGGGTCGCGAAACGGATTCAGTCACTTCGCGATCAAGGCGGAGGCACGAGGGAAACTACTGGACGCCCGGGCCATGCACGGCGATGTCCCTCCTCCTTTCAGCGGGATGGGCGCCGGTCAATACGGTGGGTTCGGTTTCGGTGTGGCACGCGAAACCCTGAGCGGGCTGCCCCATTTCAAGCGCACGGAATTCCTCGGTGGCTTCCCTTTCGCGGAAGTGCGCTTCCGCGACCCGGACTTCCCCGGACACGTGTCCCTCACGGCCTTCAACCCGTTCATCCCGCTCAACGACCGCGATTCGAGCATCCCGGCCGCCTTCTTCACCGTGACGGTCCGCAACACAGCCCGACGGGCCATCGACTACACCGTGGCGTTCACGGTGCGCAACCCGGCTTCGGGCGCCACGTCGAACCGCCTGCGCCGCAAAGGTCAATCCCGCTTCCTTCACCTGACCGGCGACCTCGACCCGGCGGACGTGGACTACGGCGACTTCGCCATCGCCTCGGACGCTGACCAGGTCGACGCCCAAGCCTACTGGTATCGCGGCCAATGGTTCGACAATCTGGGCGTCTACTGGCAGGACTTCGCGCAACCTGGCGTGCTGCCGGCGCGGACCTATCGAACGGCGGGCACCGGCGATCACGGGACCCTTTCCGCGCGGTTGTGGGTCCCAGCAGGCGGCACGGCCACGGCGCGCTTCGTACTCACCTGGAACGTGCCCAATTGCCACAACTATTGGAAAGAGAGTTGCGGATGCGGGACGGCCGCGTGCAAACCGCAGACGTGGAAGAACTACTACGCAACGCAGTTCAAGGACGCGGCCGACAGTGCCACCTACTGCCTGACCAACTGGGACCGGTTGGAACGGGAAACACGCCTGTTCCGCGATACGCTGTTCAGGTCGACGCTTCCGGCCCCGGTGCTCGATGCGGTGTCGGCCAACATCTCCGTGCTGAAGACCCCGACGTGTCTCCGGTTGGAGGACGGTTCATTCTACGGGTGGGAAGGCTGCCATGCCGAAAGCGGATGTTGCGAAGGCTCATGCACCCACGTGTGGAACTACGCCTACGCCCTGCCGTTCCTGTTTCCCGCGCTTGAACGGAGCATGCGGGAGTTGGACTACCGCCACAACCTCCGGCCCGATGGCGGCATGTCGTTCCGCCTTCAGTTGCCTCTGGGGAGCGAACGTTCCGAGTTCCGTCCCTGTGTCGACGGACAGCTTGGCGGCGTCCTGAAGGTCTATCGCGAATGGAAGATATGCGGCGACACCTCCTGGCTGCGCCGCCTCTGGCCCGACGTGCGGAAATCCATCGAGTTCGCATGGGCGCCCACCAACGAGGACCGATGGGACCCGGACAAGTCGGGCGTTGTCCAGGGGCGTCAGCATCACACGCTGGACATGGAACTCTTCGGACCGAATGCCTGGCTCACCGGCTTCTACCTGGCCGCGCTGAAGGCCGGCGCCGAGATGGCGGAAGCCTGCGACGACATGGAGACCGCCGCGTCGTTTCGGGTTATCTTTGAACGCGGCAGGGAATGGATCGCCCGGCATCTGTTCAACGGCGACTACTTCATTCAACGGATCGGGCTCAACGACCGAAGTCTGCTCAAACCCTTCAAGAAGGACGGCGCCATCCAGGACACCTACTGGAGCGACGAACACGGCGAATTGAAATACCAGGTGGGGGAGGGGTGTGGAATCGATCAGGTGCTGGCCCAATGGCATGCCGATTTGATCGGGTTGGGCGACGTCTTCGACCGAAAGCAGACGCGCCGCGCGCTGCGCGCCATCCATCGCCACAACTTCCGCCCCACCATGCGCGGGGTCTTCAATCCGTGCCGCTTGTATTGCCTTGACGACGAGGCGGGAACTACCATGTTCGCCTGGCCCAAGGGCGCGCGCAAACCCGTGGTTCCCATACCCTACGCCGAAGAAACCATGCACGGGTTCGAGTATCAGGCCGCGTGCCATCTCATCCTGAACGGCATGGTGGATCGCGGGGTGGCCATGGTGAAGGCCGTGCGGGACCGTTACGACGGTGAGCGAAGAAATCCGTGGAACGAGATCGAATGCGGGAGCAACTACGCGCGTTCCATGGCGAGCTATGCGTTGCTCAACGCCTTCAGCGGGTTCCAGTTCGACATGGTACGCCAGGAGATCGGCTTCCATCCTGTCCAAACCGTTGACGAAGGATTCCGATGCTTCTGGTCCCTCGAATCGGCTTGGGGGGAGGTCGATATGAGCCCGAACGACACGACCCTGCGCGTGCGCTACGGCGAACTGATGCTGAAGAGCATCGCCCTGCCTCTTTCGCGCGGCGACGTGTCCGCCACGCTCAAGGGCCGTCGCGTGCCATGTACACGAGGCAAAGGCGTCGTCAGGTTCGATTCGCCCGTGACCATCCCTGCCGACGCTGTTCTCCGCGTGAAGGCGGCAAGCAGGTAGGACAGCACCCCGGCCCCAGGAGGCGCCCTACAGCCCGAGAATCGTGTCCCACAGATCCTTGGGGACCTGGATGCCTTCGCGGAGGCAGCGTTGCCGGTACTCTTCGGACCGTTCGCCGGGACACCGCGCGCCGGCAGCATGCATCGCCTTTTCGAGGTGGCCGATTTCGCGGGTGAACACGTCGCCCGCACCGAAGGCGTCGGTCCGGAAGCCCATCAAGAAGAATCCGTAGTTGGTTCCGGGGTCGGGCACTGCGTCGGCGCCGCAGACAGGTCCGCTCAACACTTGCACCAGAAACGCCAAGGCGCTTCCTTTCACGCCGCCCGCGGGCAGAATGCCTCCGCCTTCCAAGGCCTCGACCGGGTCCCGCGTCGGCGCCCCGTCGGGCCCTACGGCGACACCTTCCGGCAACTGCTCCCCAGCGTGCCGCGCATTCATGAGGTTCCCAAAGGTAGTCAGGCCCGGTGAAAGGTCCGCCACGAGAGGATGTTGAGGACCGGGGCACGCCAAAGCGATGGGATTGGTGCCGAACACGCCGTGCAGTCCGCCTTCAGGCACAATCATGGGCGAACAGTGGGCCGTGGCGATGGCGCAATGGCCCGCGTCGGCCACCAGCCGGACGTAGTACCCGATGGCTCCGGCGTGGGACGTATCGCGGCATACCACGGCCACCAAGGGGACGTCGTCCAATCGTTCACGCACAATCGTCGCGGCCCGGTACGCGGCCAGATAGCCAAGAGCGGCGCCGCAGTCCAAGGCGACCGTCGTTCCCGTGTCGGACGCGATCGTGATGTTGTCTGAACCCGCCCCGGCAGCGCGTTTCTCGATACCCGGCGCCCGCGCAAACCCGTGGCCCTTGCGGTTGGTCAACTCGGCATCGACCAAAGCGTCTGTGACGATACGGGCGTCGTCCGCGGTCAACCCGGCCCGTTCGAGGAGGTCGCGCACGATGTCGGCGGATTTCGCGACGGGAATGGTAACGATTTCTTGGTTCTGCACCATGATTCTGCCCTGTTCTTGGGTGATAAGGTCGACGGTTCGATTATAGGCCGGGCGATAGGGTGTGTCTACGGAGTGGGCGCGGCCACGCGCCCCTGTGGGCCTGTCGAGAAAGCCACACGCCCACCAGAACAGAAGCGACAAACGGGGACTGCCAAGCTTCTTGCGTCCCATTATTGCGCTTCTCAGGGCAACAATGGGTGGCTGTCCCCAGGTTATCGCGGCCCACGCGCCGGAGACTGCCATTTCTTCAATAGCCCCGCTGTCCCCCGCTCATCGCGGCCTACGCGTGGCGAGGCGGCACCTCTTCAACGGCCCCACTGTGGGCTGTTGAAGGAGTTCCGGAGTGCCAGGACTGCCAGCCAAACACAAACACACACCAACCCTGTCATCCCGAGCGAAGTCAAAGGGTCTCTTGCCCCAGAGACCAGCGCACCAACATCGCACCTCCGCCGTGCCGTCATTCTGAGCAGAGCGAAGAATCTGGTTCCCCCGGTGTCTGCGCCGTCCCAACGGGATGCTTCGCTGTCTCCTCCTGCTATCCGCGAATGGGCCGGACGGGAAGGTTGCGGTGGGGCCCCTTGTCCACTATGATTGTCCGGTCATGTAGTCGGTCACGGGGAAAACGGTGCTCGGTGGGAGAGGATGATATGCGTTCCACGCTAGCCATGGTTGCGTGTGTGTTGATGATCGGCCTGGCGGCCTGTTCACCGGAATCGAACGAACCCGCCCAGACGCCTGAACCGGAGCAAACCGCGGCCCCGGTCCCCCAAGGCCCGATGCTCGTGAGCAACGGAGCATCCGCCTACCAGATCGTGTTGAGCGAGGGCGCTAGTCCTTCCGAGACCACCGCCGCCAATGAGTTGCAGAAGCAATTCGAAGCATGCGCGGGCGTGAAACTGCCCATCGTGCCTGCCTTTGCGAAGGACGGCCCCCCGTCCATCGTGCTGGGATGCGGCGTAGCGGCCGAGTCGCTTGGGGTCACACCCGGCGCGGACGCCTTGGGCGAGCAGGGCTACCTGATGAAGACCGTGGCGCCCCATCTGGTAATCGCCGGCACGCCTGCCGCCGGCACCATGTACGGCGTCTTCGACCTCCTCGAACAGCATCTCGGCGTCCGCTGGTACGCGCCGGGCGTGACCAAGACGCCTGCCGCGGCCAACCTGCCCTTGCCGGACGTGGATACCTTGAAGAAACCCACCTTTGCGTGGCGCTACTCAAGCTATACGCGGCCTGGACGGGACGGCCTGTTCACGGCGCAGCAACGCGACAACAATGGATCCGGCGGCCCGGATCACGAGTTTGGCACCCAATACCACTTCGACAGCCGGTGCCACAGCTACTTCCGGTATATCACCGTAGGCGAGTTCTTCGAAGAGCATCCCGAGTATTTCTCGGAGATCGGCGGCGTTCGGCGCAAGAAAGAGACGCAACTCTGTCTGACCAACCCGGAAGTACTGGATATCGTCACGGAACGGATGCTGAAGCGCATGGCCGATTCGCCGCATGTACGCCAGCACAATTTCTCGCAGATGGACTACTACAACGTCTGCGAATGCGCCAACTGCCGCGCCATGAACGAGCAGTACGGCACGGACGGCGGCACCCAGTTCTGGTTCTGCAACCAGCTCGCCGAACGCACCACCAAGCAGTTTCCCAACAAGCTGATCGGCACCCTCGCATACATGTACACCGAGGAACCTCCGAAGGACCTCGAGATTCATCCCAACGTGGCGATCTGGCTGTGCCACATGTATCCGTCGTGCGACAGCCATCCCGTGGCCACATGTGAGTTGAACGCCGACTACAAACGCCGGGCGGTGGCCTGGTCCAAGCTGTGTTCGCATCTGTACATGTGGCATTACTTCGTGGACTTCGCCCACTACTACAACCCCTTCCCGAACTTCCGCGCCATGGCGGCCGACATCCGGTTCTACCGCGACATCGGCGTGGAAGGCATCTACCTTCAAGGCATGAGTGCCAGAGGTGGCGGCGGCGAGTTCAGTCTGCTTCGCCCGTATCTCGGGATGCAACTGCTCTGGAACCCGGATGCGGACGCGAATGCGGTCATCAAGGACTTCCTGGAAGGGTACTACGGCCCAGCATGGGAGCCCATCTGGCAGTACATCACCATGATCCATGACAAGGTGGAAGACGAGCATATCCACATGCACCTCTACACCAACCCGGGCCAGGGCTATCTGCCCGACGAAGTCATGGCAAAGGCGAACGAGTTGTTCGACCAAGCCGAAGCCGCCGTGGCAGGCGACGACACGCTTCTCGAACGTGTGCGCGTGGCGCGGATGCCATTGACCTATGCCAAGCTGTTCCCGCGCAACGGGTACGTCATCGAGAACGGCCTTCTGAAGTTCCAGGGCGAGATCGCGTCGGTGGATGAGATTGGCGCGTTCCTGGCACGCATGAAGGACCACGGTTTCACGAGTGTGCGAGAAGCCGGAGGCGCGCCTGAGCAACTGTCCATGTGGGCGCTAGGGTTCGGCATGCCCTTGCCTCTGGTGACGGTGGAGAACGACTTCCTGATCGCCCAGGCCGCGCCCTTCATCGGCGGGCGGGTACTTCGAATCACTGACAAGGCCTCCGGCGAGTGCATCACAGCCCACAACACCAAACGCAGCATGTTCTTCCCGCTTTGCGGCGGCGAGGAATCCCGGGTGGGCGGACAGTTCATCACCCACATGCACGGAAGCATGGAGCTGTACCAGCCTGTGCAGGATCTGATGACCAAGACCTCCGGGACGCTGGAGACCAAGGCAGGCGGATATACCATCCGCCGGACCTTCACCCTCGCTCCCGATGCGCCCGTGCTCACCATCACCACGGACGTAACGAACGATTCGGACAAACCGAAAGACACCACGGTGCGCAGTCACCTGGAGTACGACCTGGGCACGGTGGCCGACACCCGCGTGGCGTTCACCGACCGTACCGGCGCAGCCGTCGAGAAGGACATGCGGCCCATCATCGCCGGCCTCCGCGAAGGCGAGCACTACTACGACGAAAACGCGCCCAAAGGGTCGTGGACCTTTACGGGCACGAAGGGCCTGAAGGTCGTGCAACGCTTCGACGACGCGCAGGTGGATTTCGCGTGGTTGTACGCCTATCCCGAGTACCTCAACGATCTGGAGGCGGAAGTCTGGATGAAGAAGACCATCCTGCAGCCTGGCGAATCGACCTCGATGAGCATCCAACTCGAAGTCCTATCCGCACAATGATGGAAACAGGCGGACGGAGGGGCTGTTGAAGAAGCCACATGAACACCAGAACCGGAGCGAAAAACCGGGACTGTACCAAGCGGAGTCCGCCAAAGGCGGACGCAGACGGGACTGTCCCAGGTCTTTTCGCGGCCTGTGCACGGCGAGGCGGCGCTTCTCAAACGGTCTCACTGTACCAAGCGGGCTTCGCGAGAGGCGTGATCCTTTCTCAACAGCCCCGCGGAACAAGGTCCAATCGGCCCTGGAGCGAATTGGTTGACGGATCGCGACCAAGACATCGACCTGTGGGCCATTCCCAACCTGTTGCTATGGACCGCGTTCTTCGGCATTGGGCTCGAGCCCGAGCGGACGTTCGTGCTTCTTCGGCAACTGTCGGGTGTGGTGACCCAGTCGGCCTGGGTCAATTCGCCGGGCCTGATTACGGCCGCTTTCGCGGTGTATCTGTCGGTATTCGTGTACCATTCCTGCATCGGCGCCGGCCTTGAGCCACGTGGAGCCCAAGGCCGGGCCGTGCAGACCGGAGTGCTGGGTTTGGCCGCGTTTCTATGGTATTCGCCCCGGCAACTCATTGCCTGGGTTCAGGATATTCCCGTCCCCGAGCTGAGGTGGATCGTGTACGGCGCCGCAGTAATGAAACTGGTCTCCTGGCTGTATCTATACTTGATGGTGCTGCGCTACGTGGGCCTGGGCCAGAAGCGTACGTTCGCGTCTATGCCCGTGGTATTCCCCAGCGCGGGCGGCCGGGCCGGGCCCTCACGGGAGTGACTCGGCACGGCCGATCCCAGGCGGTGTCAACGCAACCACCGGCTGAACCGTTATACCCAATGAAGAACCAACGGTAGAGCTGTGCCTTCTTGGAGCGGATGCATGATTCGGCAGTGGATAGCTTTGACGATACTCGCGGTGGGCGTCGCGGTCATATCCGACGCAGGGACCCTTCAGATCACGAGCCCCTCCGTCAACAACCAACTCGTCACCATACCGGTACACGTCGATGGCGATGTGGCCGACGGTGTCGCCGCCCTCGACTTCCTACTCAACTACGACCCTTCGGTCCTCGAGGTCGTAGGCGTGACGCCGGGAACCGCCGCCACGGCCGCCGGCAAGATGGTTCACGGCGCACCTACCAACCCCGGCCAGTATGTCGTCGTGATGATGGGCATGAACCAGAGTGCCGTCAAAGTCGGCGAAGTCGTCAATGTGGCCCTGCGCCAAGTCGGAAATCCCGACAACAACCAGTCCGAACTGTCCATCACGCGAACCACCTTCGCCTCCCTCGACGCCGTGGAGATTCCATCCGAGGGCAGCGCTGCCACCCTTGTGCTAGATGCCGGGGACGACGGAGACGAGGAGCCCAACGACGAGAATCCGGACGAGACGCCCGCCGACGACGGTGACGACACGGTCGAGCCCGACGAGGACCAGCCCATGGTCCCCACGGGCCAGCCCAAGACGTCCGAGGACCCCGAGACGCCCAGGACGGATTCCAGGGGCGGATTACTGCCGGGTTCCCCTCTGCCCGGGCTCGGCCTGCCCGCCGCCGAGAACGGAGAACGTCAACCGAAACCGCTGGACCTTCGCCAGCTTGCGGCCTTGGTCAAGGCCGCGGAAAACCGACGCGCCGCGTTGCCCACTTCCGCGCGGGGCCCCACGGACAGGGGGGCAGCCTATGCCGACCCCTCGTCCCCGAGCGAAGGACGCACCACCGAGGGGCCGATACCGGCAAAACCGGCGGGGGACACGTCGGCGAGCAAGCCAGGAATCGACGCGACGACGCCCTTGGCGGCCACGGCGCCCGTCACAGGAAGCCCGCTTTCCGAGTCGGGACCCAAGGCGCCCGGGCACGGGTCGGGGAACGCCACGCCGGAAGACCCGAACTCGACGGCATGGGCGATCGCGGGGGTTCTGCTGATGGCAACGCTGGCGGTGGGATTGATGGTCATACGCCGCAGCGTATTCCGGTAGCCTTCATCTCAGTCGAACGCCCAGCAGCGCTATGCCAGACTTCCGTACACTTCGGCCAACCGTTCGGCGCTCCGCTCCCACGTGAATGTGCGGGCGCGTGTCTCGGCGGCGTCAAGATTCGCCCGCGCGTCATCCGGCCGTTCAACCATCGATACCATGGCGTCTGCGATAGCGCCCACGGATTCGGGATCCACCAGCGTAGCGCATCCCCCCGCCACTTCAGGCATGGAAGACACGTTCGACGTGATGACGGGCGTGCGGGCCGCCATGGCTTCGAGAACCGGTAATCCAAATCCTTCGTACAAGGACGGATAGACGCACCCCAGGGCGCCCCGAAGAAGCGTCAGAGCCTCCTGCCGCTCGAGATACCCAACATGGACGATGTCCCCCGCGCCGCCATGTGCCGCGATGGCTTCGAGACTTGGCTCGCATAGCCATCCCGGCTTGCCCACCAGAACAAGCTGCGGACAGTCCGCGCACCGCTCGCGCAACCGGGCATACGCCTCGACCAGGCGCGGGATGTTCTTCCGCGGTTCAACGGTTCCTAGATGGATGAAGTACGGCCGTGCGATGCCCAGTCGCTTCTTGGCCGCTTCCAGTGCGTCCGTGTCGAAGGTCGCGTCGAACTCGTCCAGGCACACGCCATTTGGCACGTGATGGACGCGTTCCTCAGGGACACCCAGGATAGACACCAGCTCGTGCCGCGTGCTCTCGGACACGGTGACGAACGCGTCGGCGCGTTCCACGCACTGCCGTATCAAGGCGCTCTGCAGGGCAACGTTCCGCGGCGAATGGGTCTCGGGGACGCGCAAGAATGACAGATCGTGTACGGTCACCAGCCTCAAGGCGTGCCGGGTCGCGGGAACTTGATGCGAGAAGTTGTGGGCGACGTCCACGGCCCCGCTGAACCACTCGATGGGTGGCCAGTCGAAGCGCGACCAGAGGTGGTACCGAAGTAGCCCGGCGTGAGGCAACACGCTTATCCGCGAGAACCGATTGCGGACGTCCTCGAAGGGATTGCGCCCGCCCGTGGGCCGCGTGGCCACCAACCGGTAGTCGAAGGCATGGTCTTGGTCGAGGAGCGCGCGCACCTGATAATACGCCACATAGCCCAAGCCCGTGAGTTGTGCCTCCATGGCGCAACTCAGGTCAAGGGCGATCCGGATGGTGTTTGTCGACAAAGACTGCCTTCCCCTGCGCGGCCCTACAGATCGACCACGTCACGAACCCCTTTGGAATCCTCCCACGAATCGTCCGTGCCCCCCTCGTTGTCCGTGCCGTCTTGGCGGGCGCGCAACGCTGCCTGCAACTCCTCCAGCGTACCGATGGCTTCGATGGGCTTCCCCGTGTCGTCTCCGATGAGACCGAGAAGTCGTGAGGCCAGTTCCGCCGCCTTCAACTGCTCCTCGGCCGAATCTCCATGCAACATCTTGTCCAGAACAAACGCCTTGACCGCTTCCGCATCCAGGCCGACCGAGGAGGCGGGAGCGTCCCGTGCTGGGGGATCGTCCTCATCCGCTTCGCCCACGGGAGACGGCTGGGGATCCGATGCCTCCGGGGCGGCAGGCGCTTCCGCCGCTTCGACAGGGGGGTGTTCGGCGGGCACTTCGTCGCGTTGCGGCGCGGCCTCCGGGGCAGCCAGCCGGGGCGCGGACACGCTCCCGCCGGGCAACGCAAGCCGCGTGGGAATGCGCAAGGCCTTCAAGCACAACGTACGTGCGCACTCCACATCCGGATCGTCGGGCAGTTGACGAACCAAACTCGACAGGATCGCCAAGGCTTCACCGTAGCGTTTGCAGAAGTACAGGTCCACGGCTTTCCCGAATCGCTCCTTGGCGTCCGGCGTCGCCGCGCCGAACCCGCCCGGCCCACCGCGGCCGCCCTCGGTGGATGCGGTGCGCACCGGCTCGCGTACCCGGGACGCACTCGCCGCCGAGTGGCTGTTGTCGTTCGAGATGCGCAGCCGACGGCCGCAGGTCGGACACATACCGGTCTTGCCGATTGCCGACCGCGGCACTTTCATGCGCTCGCCGCATTCGCAGGTGACGATTAGCCTCCGCATTGCGTGTCTGCCCACTCCCTCCAGTCAATCGCGGCGTTCATCCCCGGCGCCGCGCACCTTCTACTCGCGTTCGAGAAAACGCATCATGCTTCCGAGCATCTCCTCCCGGTCCGCGGCCGCTTCCTCGTCTTCCGTCTCGTCTCCGCCGGCTGCGCTCGCCTCAGGCCCGTCCATTGCCGCGCCGCCCGCGATGGCCGCGCGCAGTTGATCGGCCTCCTCGCTCAGGCGCCGCGTGTCCGCCACGCCCTGTTCGAGGGCCTCGGTACTCTCGCGCAACATGAGTTGAGCCCGGTCTCGCTCCTGCTCGGCGCGCAACCGGTCAAACTGCTCCGATGCCAGTTTCTCGCGTTCACGCCGGATTTCGTCGCGGGCGCGGGCCAGTTCCGCATTCAGACGGTCGCGTTCGGCCGCGGCATCTTCCACATCCTTGACGGCCTTGCGCAACGAATCCCGATCGCGTTGGGTCTCGGCCAACTCGCCACGCACCTCGAACAGACGCTGCTCGCCTTGCTCGTGGGCGCTTTCGGCTTCTGCCGCACGCTGCGACGCCTCTTCGAGTGCCTCGCGTGTTCGCGACAACGCGTCGTCGAGGCATGCGCGCTCCCCGACGGCCTCTTCCAGGTGCTCGCGTAGTTGAGCCGCTTGGCCCTCAAGGGGCGCGTGCATGCGGTCCGCGCTTTCTACCCGTGCTCGCGCGTCCATCAGCTCCGCGTCGAGGCGCTCGCGTTCCTCCCTGTGAAGTCGTTCGGCTTCCCGAAGAGCGGCCAGTTCCTGCTGCGTCTCGTCGAGGGTCTGAAGCGCTTCCAGGCACTCCTGCTCCGCGGCCGACGCCGTGGCCAATGCCCGCGTCCCTTGGTCTCGCGCTTCAGCCAGTTCGCGGTGTAGGGCTTCCTTCTCTTGGCGTTCCAGTTCCAAGGCAGCCGCCAGAGCGGTCGTATCCTCCTCGGATGAAGCGGCGACGGAACCGTCTGCGGCGCTCAGGGCTTTCTCCAACGTGTCGCGGGATTCGGCGAGTTCCTGCTCGGCGCGGTGGCGCGCCTGGGTCTCCTCATCCAGATGCTGGCGCAACGTGGCGAGATCCTCTCCCGCTTCGTGGGCGTCCGCACGGGCCGAACGGAGTTCGGTCAGGAGTTCGTGCAACTCCGATTCGATGTATTCCGTCGTTTCAGCGTGAGGCGACGGTGCCGACGTATCGCCCGCCGCACGCGTCGAAGTGTGCGGCACGAGGATCATGCGCCGACACGACCGGCACCACGCGTGACGTCCGGCCTGATCGTCGCCAGCTACTTTAGCCGTGCCGCAGTGTGGACAATCGAAACTGATCATGATGACATTCTCGGGCTCTGCTTGGCCCGATTCATGGTAGCACAGTGCTCGGACGCGGGCAATCGCGAAACACGTGTGTGACGGGCGAACATCTCCCGGATGCCCGTGGCGTAGGGTCGAGGACGGCTCAGGATGCGTCCAACAGGTCCAGGAACTGGCGTGCTTCCGAGCGGAACGCGGCGAGTTCTTCCAACGCCTCCTCCACACCCGCCACGCTCAACGGAAGGTCGCGGTCGGTGGGGCGAAGCGAAGGCTTGCCAAAGTCTCCACCATTACCGAATTCAGCCGCCCGCGCCATGTCGCTTGCCAAGGCGATCAGGGAAACCTCGGATGGATACTTGCCCGAGTACTGCCCCAATTCGTGCTGGAAGCCGATGGAATCGACGATGAGCTTCGGGAATCGCCACCGGTTGGCTATCCACATGCCGATCTCGGGATGGGTCACGCCAAACTGGTCGCGTTCGAGCTCATGCAGATTGATCTCGCGCTCCTCGGCCGATTGAACGACCCACACATATCCCTCCTTCTGCACGAGCGACAACACGTACTTGCCCATGTCGTGGAGGAGACCGGCCGTGAAACACCCTTCGGGCGATTCGAGCCCACCCATCCGGGTCGCAAGCAGTTGGGTGGCTTTCGCCGCACCAAGGGAATGGAGCCAGAAGTCTTCGGGGTCCAGCGCAAACTGGCTGCGGCCGGACAACGTGTCGAACACGGACGTCGCCAGTGCCAGCATGCGGACCGCTTCGAACCCGATGATCACGACAGCGCGTCGAATGGAATCGGCGCGATGGCGCAGGCCGTAGAAAGCGGAATTGGCAAGGCGCAACACCCGGGCCGAGATGGCATGGTCGGTTTCCAGAATGGCCGTGAGGTCCTGCGCCGACGACGCTTCGTTCTCCACCGTGGCCAGAATTCGGTTCATAACCGCAGGCAAGGTGGGGAGATCCTCGACTTCGAGAAGCCTCCCAACAATTTCCGGATTAATCATGGACACGCCTCGTGTTCGTACCGGCCGCGGGGCACACCGATAGTCTGTGCTTTCAGCACTCCACGACGCGAGCCCCCGTGTGCGCGTGCGGCGTCGACATCCGCGGGGCGCACAACCTCGGTCGGAGTTCCACGGCAATCATAGCAGGCAACTCGCCACAGCACAACACTGAGCAGGGCCTGCTGCACCTGTTCGTGCCGCCCCGAAGGGCCTTGTGGTACAATTCAGATATGGGGGGCAGGTCCGGCGGCGTTGGAATTAGACGTAGTGGGGCAGGTGAGGAAAGGCCTATGCCATAATGCCAGGTAAGGTAACCCTACGGATTACCGCGGGTCCGATGGCGGGGGAATCGTTCTCATTCGAGGATCACGATACCTTCCTGTTTGGCCGGCGGTCCGATTGCCATGTTTCGCTTCCCACCGACGCGTACGTCTCTCGTCACCATTTCCTGCTGGAAGCCAATCCGCCCGCGGCGCGTCTACGCGATCTCGGGAGCATGAATGGTACTTTCATCAACGGGCGCCGATACGGCCGATTCGGGGCAGACGACGCACCCGGCGGGGCCTCCAAGCATGCCGCCGTTCGTGACGGCGACGAGATCCGGGTGGGCGACACAACCTTCCAGGTGTGTGTCGAGGGCGCGATGCAGCCCGGTGTCGTCCAGTGTCAGGAGTGCGGCCTGAACGTGTCTGAAGAGGAAAGCGCCGGACGTGAGGGAGCCTACATTTGCGCCGCGTGCCGCTCCCGGGCCGGCGACGATCCAGTGGGGCTGCGCCGACACGATCCGGACGTGGACGCTGAGGATCAGTTGGCCCCCGACAGTGGCGTCGAGGGCTACGAGATTGAGCGATGCCTTGGCCGGGGGGGCATGGGTACGGTCTATCTGGCGCGCAGAACGGCGGATGAACGCCTCGTGGCCCTGAAGGTGATGCTCTCCAACGTAGCAGTGGACGAAGAGCAACGAGAACGCTTCCTCCGACACATGGAGGGGCCAGGGAAGCTCCATCACCCGAACGTTGTGGCGTTTCTCGACCGCGGTTGCACGGGCGGCGCCTTCTACTTCGTCATGGAGTACTGCAACCGAGGCAGCTTGGCGGACCTCCTCGACCAACACGACGGACGGTTGCCGCTGGCCGTGGCCGCGCCCCTGATGCGCCAAGCACTCAAGGGGCTCGTCTATGCCCACGGCAAGGGGTGTGTCCATCGCGATCTGACGCCCCACAACATCCTGCTCCACGAGGAAAACGGCGTATGCACGCCCAAGCTCGCGGACTTCGCCCTGGCGAAGGAATTCGAGAAGGCCGGGTTCAGCGGACTGAACGCCACGAGCGGGTTCGACGGCAGGCTGCCGTTCGTGCCACGAGAACAGGTCACCAAGTTCAAGCATGCCGACCCCGCAAGCGACGTGTGGAGTATGGCGGCGATCCTCTACCTGATGTTGACGGGGGTGCCACCCCGGCCCTGCGCGGACGATCAGGATCTGCTCATGGCCGTGCTGGACAACGATCCCGTGCCCCTGGCGGAACGCGGCCTGGAAGCGCCGGAGCAAGTCGCTGCCGTCATTGAAACGGCCTTGGCCGTGGATCCACTGGACCGGTACATGGACGCATGCGAGTTCCTGGACGCCTTCACAAGCGCGTTGCGCGGTGCGGCGCGCGCGTCGGAAATTCGTCTCAACCAGTAGCGAGTGCGGCGATCCGTCTTCCGCTTCACCCCATTGTGGACTGACCTCAGATGAACACAGACAGCGAGAACTCCTGTGAAGACCGAGAGCCAGCCGGGAGCGGTTCGGTTGGCGGGAGTGCACGCGCCATCGTCGTCGACCCGCACGGAGGGGGAGGCGCCATCCAGCGCGCGATCGATCAAGCCCCGGAGGGGGGCTGCATTCGGGTGCCTGCCGGAACCTACCATGAGACGCTGACCATTCGAAAACCGCTGGAGTTGATGGGCGACGGACCGGGGCCCACCGTCGTGCATGGACTCCGCGCCGGTTGCGCGCTGGTTGACGCTGAGCACGCGGTTCTACGCGGGTTGAGCCTGGTTGCGAGCGAAGAGCAGCCTGGGCAGAACGGACAGGCCGTCGAGATCCGCCGAGGACGCGTCGAGGTGGTGGCCTGCACGCTTCGGGCGCAATCGGGCGCGTGCGCGGTCTTCCGGGGGGCCGCATCGAACGCTACGTTTCGCGACTGTGTCATCGAAGGCGGCGACATTGGCATCCTTGCGGACGGGCAGGCCTGGGGCGACGTGGCGGATTGCCGGATTCTGGGCGCACGCTCGGCGGGGATTGTGGTGAGCGGCGACAGCGCCCCGCGGTTCCTGCGCTGCGCGGTCGAACGGTGCGCCGGCGCTGGGGTCATGGTGTTCGGCGCAAGCGATCCCCGGTTCGAAAAATGCACCGTGGTGGGATGCGGCGGCATTTCCGTCGACGTGAGCGACGGGTCGGCGCCCATCTTCACGCGGTGCCGCATCGAGGACGGGCCTCTTCTGGGGATCCATCTGCATGAAGGCGCGCTCGGGGAGTTCGACCGCTGCGAGGTCAGGGCACATGGCAAGGCGAACGTCGCCGTGAGCCGCGACGCGTCGCCTGTGTTTCGCGGATGCGCGATAGCGAACGGACGAACCGTCGGGGTGTTCGTGTTCGACGGCGGGACAGCCGCCTTGGAACAGTGCGCCATCGAGTCAAACGCGCGCGACGGCATACGCGTGACCGACGGTTCGTGCCGGTTGGCCGACTGCTCAGTTGCGCAAAACGGACGGTACGGGTTGGCTGCCTCGGGACACGCGAGGGCGGACACGTCCGGCTGTACATTCGCCCGGAACGCCCTGGGCGCCCTCTCGGCCACCGGGGACGCGGTCGTCTCCGGGCATTCACGATTCGAAGGATAGGATCGCTGCTTGTGCACAGCCGGAACTGTCAGACCACGGGGTACCGCCAGCAGTGGAGGATCCCGGACGGGCGTTCGACGACGACGGCCGCGGTGTAATCGGGATCGGGGATGGGGACGTCGTGCACATCCCAACGATCGGCCTCGCGGGGATCGGGCCGGGTGGACACGATGCGCGGCGGATCGTCCGCGCCGAAGGACACCACGAAGGCGTCGAGCGGGTGCGACAGTCCTTCGCCCCAGGCTTTGATGTACGCCTCCTTGCGTGTCCAGCACTGACCGAAGGCGCGCATGCGTTCGGAATCGGGCAGTTGCATGAGGGCGGCCGACTCCTCCGGCGCGAAGAACCGTTTCGCGATCCCCTCAAGGTCGATGCGATCGCGCCGCCGCTCGATGTCGACGCCGATCCGCCGGTCCACGGCGACCGCCACGAGCGCCAGATCGCCGGAATGGGTCAGGTTGAACTGGAGTTCGGGTGCAGAAGAATCCAGGCGCACCTGCGGCTTGCCATGAGGTCCGTATTCGAGTTCGATCTCAGTCGGCGCCACCCCAAGATAGGATCCTAGGAGCCGCCGAAGACAGGCGCGCGCGACTACATAGCGCTCCCGTGCGGCCGGGGCGCGGAAGCGAGACGCCCGTGTGCGCTCGTCGGCATCCAGATCGTCGAGCAGGGAATTCACCACGTCGGCGGATTGGTCCGTCGAAACAAGCCACACGTGGGCCGCATCGGGTTCCGGTTCGGGCCGGTCCGGGCCTGATCGCCAATTCGGGTGGTCGGTGTCGGCTCCCATGCGCTTGTTCCACTCGATTGCCCCGGCATTCATCGGGCGCCCGTCTTAGTCGGGCACGGCCCGCGACAGCGCGGCGCCGTCCTCGTGAACGCCCGTGGTTTCTGCCTCGTCCGAAGGCGCGGAAATCTCATCGACGCACGTGCGCAACGCCTCCGCGAAAGACCGAATGTAAGGCTCGCGGAAGATGACCACATGATTCCCGTCAATCGGACGAATGTCAACCGGCTGGCTGGTCAGCTCACCCCAGCCCATCGTGGCATCCGATGTCACGCGGGTCTTGATCGGCTGATTCTTGGCTTTGAAGAGGGTGACCTTGCCGTCGTACTGCTGCGGCACATAGCGCCGCAGTGCCTTGGCGTTGGCCGTGCTTACGTTGATGATCTTCCGAATGGTCGGTTGCCGGACCTTCAGCAATTCCGAGTCCTTGGGAAGGGCCTGGGCCACGCCCGCCTCCTTGAGGAAGAAGCGTTGCAGCACGTCCAACCAAGCCCACCGGATGTACTCCCCGAACGACGGTCTGGGCCCTGAACCCGCCTTCTTCTTCCTAAACGGAGAAAGGAGGAGATAGACACCGTCGCGGATGTACGGGCCACCATGGCGGAACACCCAGAACGTAATCATGGCCGTCATCTTCAAGGCGTCGCTGTACTCGCGAAGCCACCCGTTCGCCTTCCGGTTCTGCGACACGCTTCCCGTGTCCATGAGCGCCAAGAGTGCAACTTCATGTCCGGCGGCCTCAAGCTGGCAGGCCATCTCGAAGGCCACGAGCCCCCCGAAACTCCAGCCTCCGATCAGGTAGGGTCCCTCCGGTTGGATACTTCGCATGGCCTCGATGTAGTAGACGGCCAGTTCGTTCATGCTCTCCGGCGAAGGCACGCCGTCTTCGAGTCCGGGATCCTGCAAGGCGTAGAGCGGACGGTCCTCGTCAAAGTGGGGCAGCAGATTGTAATACGGAAACGTGACGCCGCCCAACGGCGCGATGCAGAACAGCGCGGGTTTCGTCCCGGACGGCTTGATCGGCACCACGGCGGGATACTCGGCCCCGCCCGGCACGAGATGAACGTCCGCGGTTCGGGCGCCGTCCACGGCGGCGGCAAGGCCCGCGACCGTGGGCCAGTGGTACACGTCCCGGGGATCCAGCGACAGACCTGCGTGGCGGGCCATGTCTACGGCCTGGATGACCGCCAGCGAGTCCGCGCCGAGATCGAACACGCTGTCGTGGACGCCCAGCGCGTCGATTCTAAGAACGTCCCGCCAGATGGTTGCGAGCCGCTCTTCGGTAAACGTCCTTGGATGGGCGTCCCGGCTGTCGGCGCCTGTTCCGTTCCCGTTGGACTCGGGTTCCGGAAGGGCCTCGCGGTCGACCTTGCCGTTGTCGGTAAGGGGGAGCGCGTCGATGAACACGAACTGACGCGGGACCATGTGGGTGGGCAACCGGTCGTAGAGATGGCCGCGGAGCGCCTCGGGGCTGAGGTCCCCGTCGGAATCCGCCACGATGTACCCCACCAGACGATGGTGCCCGTTGTCGCGCCGGGGAACCACGGCGGACGCCTTGACGCCGGGGTGCAGATCCAATGCCGTCTCAATCTCACCCAGCTCGATGCGGTGGCCGTGGACCTTGACTTGGTCGTCGGTCCGGCCCAGAAACTCGATAACGCCTGAGTCGCGATAGCGCACGAGATCGCCCGTTCGATACATCCGCGCACCGGGCGTAGCGGCAAAGGGATCGGGCAGGAATCGTTCGGCGGTCAGTTCGGGCTGGTTGAGATAGCCGCGCCCCACACCCGCGCCGCCGATGTACATCTCACCGGGCACGCCAATGGGCGTCGGCTGCCCGTTGGCATCGAGCACGTAGGTCCGCACGTTCGCGATAGGTCTCCCGATGGGCGGGGCCTCGTCCAGATGCTCCGTGCAATGGGCCAAGGTAGCGCAGGCGGTGGTTTCCGTGGGTCCGTATCCGTTCAGAAACCGGCAGCGGCCGAGCCAGCGGTTCGCCACGTCGACCGGGCACCGTTCGCCCGCGCTCACGACCGTGCGCACCGACGGGAACTCGTCGGGGTCCAACAGCCTCAGCATGGCGGGGGGCAACACGACCACCGTCGCCTCCTCCTCCTTCATCAGCCGCTTCAGATCGCTGAGCGAACTGACGGTCTCTTGAGGCACGACGCACAGACGAGCGCCCGCGCCCAGGGCCGTGAAGATGTCCGACACGGACATGTCGAAGCTGAACGAGGCGAACTGGAGAACCACGCTGTCCTCGGAGATGGCGAATCCGTGGATCAGGGCCTTCATCATGTTGCACAGACCGCGGTGCTCGATGAGCGCGCCCTTCGGACGGCCCGTTGAGCCCGACGTGTAGATCATGTAGGCGAGGGAGCCCGGTGTGGGCCCGTCCTCGACAGCGTCAGGCCGCATCTGTTCGATCCGGTCCCAATCGGTGTCGATGCAAACCGTCTCGGCGCCGGTGTCGGGGAAACGGTCCGCCAAATGAGACATCGTGAGCAGGACCCGCGCGCCGCTGTCCTCCAGCATGTAGGCCAGTCGGTCGGGCGGATAGGCCGGGTCCAGCGGAAGATAGGCGCCTCCCGCCTTCAAGGTGGCGAGCGTGGTGGTCACCATTTCGACCGATTTCTCCACGCAGATGGCCGTGATGCCCTCCGGCTTCACGCCCAGCCCCTGAAGATAGTGCGCCAGTTGGTTGGCGCGTGCATCCAGTTCCCGGTACGTGAGGGATACCCCGTCACAGGACACGGCGACGGCGTCCGGCCGGCGTTCAGCCTGCCTGGCGATGAGGTCTGAGACAGTGGTCCGGTCGGGATAGGGCGCTTCGGTTCGGTTCCATTCGTCCAGCGTCAAGGCGCGTTCCGCCGCGGGCATGATGGGGGCCTCGGCAACCAGATTGGCCGGATCCGCGAGGGCCGCGTCGAGCAACGTCAGAAAATGATCGCGGGCGCGCGGACGTTGCGTCTCTGGAAACACATCGCACCCGAAGTCCAAGAGCAAACGGAATCGGTTGGCCTGCCCGAATCGGAGCACTTGAAGCGCGAGGACCTCGACTCCGTGGCCGCAGTACACCCATTTGGTCTGCATCGGCGTGTCGAGGGTGTCGATGATGTCGGCCACCTGGTAGTTGATGACCACGTCGTAGGCATGATCCTGCTGACGCGCCATCACCACGCCCGGGGCACTGCGGCGGCTCGCCAAAGCATCCTCCCGCACCTTGTCAATGAGGGACAGGAACGTCTCCCCGTCGTCAACACTCACCTGGAGGGGCAACGCGCCCACGAACATGCCGACCGTATCGCGGAATCGAGGGTCTTTGCGGTTGTGGTGCATGGAGCCGACCGACAGCCGGCAATTGCCGCTTACGCGATGCAGATAGGCGAACAGGACGGCCGCCAGGATGTTGAAGAGGGACGCATGCCGCGTCTTGGCGGTCACGCGCGGGTCGTCGGCCAAACGCAGGAGCGCTTGCGCGCGATCCTCCCCGAGTTCGACCGCCAGCCGCGCGGTCTCCGTGGAGTCACGATCGGCTTCGCGCCCATAGAAAACCAGAGGAGGCAGCGGCTCATCGCCGCCGGATGTCGAGGGAACTTCATCCGCACGCTCTCTGGCCGCGCGCCGCTGGGAGCATTCGAACGCCGCGTAGTCGGCGTAGGAGGGGAACGCCGGCGCCGTGTCAAGACGCCCGTCGCGCGCCAGCGCGGCGAACGCGACAAGCCGATCGGCCAGGATGTCCATGGTCACGCCGTCGGTAATGAGATGGTGCTGTCCGATGAACCAGACGTACCGGTCGTCGCCGATCCGGGCAAGGGCCATGTTGAACAGTCGCTGCGCAAGATTGTACGGACGATGCACTTGCTCCAAGCCCCACGCTTCAAGGGCCGCGACAGGGTCGGACTCCGATGTGAAGTCCAGATGCTCTACAGTGTAGTCGATTGCGGGGAGAACAACGGGCTGCGGGACCCCGTCTTCCTCCCGGACCACCGTGCGGAACGCGTCGGCCCGTTGGACCATGGCGTCCAGAGCCTGCTCGAAGTGTGCCGGCGACATGTCGGGAGGCAGGAGCAGGAAGCTCCCCATGTTGTACATAGGAGCGTCCGGCCGAAGCTTCTGTGCAAACCAGATTGCCAACTGGGCGCTGGTCAGGCCCGAGCGGGCGAATATGTCGTCAAGCGAGACAGGTTGACCCAATTGTCCATCCCCTACGCATGGGTAACGCGGCGTCCTCTATGTATACCTCGCCATGGGTGTCGTCGTGACTGCCACAGACTGGCGCAACGGCTTCGACAAGACCCGGGCGCGGGCGCGTCGCATGAATCTCGGTCCATCCGGCGGGTGTCGCGCGGGTCGTACTCCGGCCATCGCGCGTTCGATAGGCCGGTTAGTGCAACCATGAGCCGCGAAACCACTTACACGGCTGCCCGACCCCCTCCGGGACGTCAGAACAGAGTAGCATGGGGGGGGGGAGCAATACAAGCAATCCACGGGGCCGCTCGCGACAGCCGAGCGCGCAAGGTGTCGGGAAAGGAGGTGGTGTCGCGGAGAAGCTGTTCCGGGACCATCGACACCGGCCCCGGAACAGCCTGTGACATGCCTAGATGCCGTCGAAGGCCCGCTCGTACCGCCCAATCACGCGAGGCCCCTCTTCCGTGACCATCCAAGGGCTGTCCGAGGGGTAGTGGGCCCAAGCCACATGGCCGTCGAAGTACAGTACGTTCATGCCCGCCGGCACGTGACAGGATCCTCTGACCTGCGGCGTCAAGTGATCCCACATGACGGGCACTTCACTCTGGGCCACCGAGGTGGCGGCCGCGTTGTTGATGTCGGAGATGAGAAAACGCTCAACGCCTTCCCGAAGCCGGTACATCGTGTCGCCCCCGCCCGTCTGCGTGCCTGAGTAGGCGGCCGACGTGACATAGTCCTTCAACGAGGCCACGCCGTCGGTGGCCACGTTGTCGCTGGCCAACTCACCGAAGGGCGTGCCCACGTAATCGCTCTCTTCGAAGCGCCCGCCCGGGCCCGTGCCGAGGGTGCCGCTCTTGGGTCCCAGAATATTGACGGTGTCCATGATGAGCCAGCCGGTGTAGTTGTAGGGTGCCTTCACCAGTTCCTGGGGTTCAATGATGCCGTTGCCGTTGCCTTTGGACCGTTTGCTGGTGTCGTAGCGGTCAAGCGGCGCCGACGGCCACGACGGACACCAAAGTGCCTCGAGGTCCGTGAGGTACTCGGGGTACACCGAGGGGCCATCGAAGATCATCGTGTCGGAGAGGTTGCCTTTGATGTTCCAGAGCATACGCGGTGGGAAATACCCCTGGCGCTCGTTGGCGTACATCTTGAACACCAGCCCCATCTGCTTGAGGCAGTTCTGGCACGACGCGCGCCGTGCCGCCTCGCGTGCCCGTGAGAGGGCCGGCAGCAGGATGGCCGCCAGGATGCCGATGATGGCGATCACTACCAGAAGCTCGATGAGGGTGAATCCGTGTCGTCCACGCATACTGCTACGCACTTTCTCTCTCCTTGCATTCCGAGCATACCCAAACCAATATGTCGAGCATAGCACAGGCCCACACCTTAACGCCAAGTGTCTCGCGGCGACGATTTTTGTCACGAATACACGGTTCTGAACGGAAAACCACTTGCGGTAGAATGCAGATAACGGTATGGTATAGGTAGACTTGCTACATATGGTCCCGGTTTGGCGCGGCCCTTGCTCCCCACAGGGCGGTTGGCTGTGTCCGAACACTTCGTCCGACGGGGCGGTCGTGGAGGACGATTGCGATGAAGAAGAACGCAGGGTTCACGATGGTTGAGTTGATGATTGTGATGGAGATCATCGTGATCATTGCCGCCTTGGCGATCCCGCAGATCATGCGGGCCGTCATGAGCGCCAACGAGAACTCCGCCTCCGGCTCGCTCCGCAACGTGGCGGTCGGCCAGGCTTCCTTCAAGACCGCCGGCTTCGCCGATGTCGACGGCGACGGCGAGGGAGACTACGGAACCCTCGATCAACTCGCCAACCCCGACGCGTCCGGTGTGACGCCCCCCTTCATCGACAGACACATCGCCAGCGGCCTCAAGAGCGGGTATGTGTTCGTAATGACGGTAATGACCGGCGGCCCGGGGGCGCCCCCCGCGTTTCAGTGTTACGGCGTTCCCGCCAAGCCCGGTCGAACCGGGTTCAAAATGTACTATGTGGACGATTCCAACGTGATCCGGGTCACCACTGACGGGACACTTCCCGGTCCCGAATCCCCGGCTGTGTAGATCCGTTCTCGGCCCCAGCCCCTCTCCCCTTCCACGCCATGTGATCGGTATGCCTCCCGGCATTCATATGCAGAGGGGCGCGACGTGCTACAATCGCCCCGGTACCGATTCGAGAGGCGGTCGATCATGACGGGGAACAGGTGGTGGTTTGTGTTGGGAGGGGCGGCGCTCGCCGTGGCGCTGCTGGCGCAGAGTGCCTTCATGGCGTTTGCCATCTACGCCTTTCTCCTGCTCATCGCCATCGCCAACCTGTCGTCCCGGGCTTGGCTGACGGGTCTGGATTGCGAGCGTACCGTCACCAAGACCACGGTACAGCAGGGCGAAGAGACCGAGGTCGAAGTCACCGTGACCAACCGCCGGGGATGGCCCATCCCGTGGATCTTCGTCGAGGACATGGTACCGCCCGGGTTCACGGTGGCCGGTGACCGCGTCCAGCTCGCCGTATTGATGCCAGGCAGGTCGGTGAACCTCAAGTACCGGCTCCTGTGCTCCCAGCGGGGCTACCACCGCGTCGGACCGCTCATGATGGAGTCGGGCGACCTCTTTGGCCTCCAGAAACGCTTCCGCACGGGCGAACGACAGGAGTACATTTCCGTCCTGCCCGCCGTCGCCTACATCGACACCTTCAACGTCGCCGCCCGGCGGCCCCAGGGACCGGTCCGCATCTCCAACCGCGTGTACGAAGATCCCACCCGCATCGCCGGGCTGCGCGAGTACGTGCCGGGCGACCCGATGAGCCGCATCCACTGGAAAGCATCGGCGCGCACCGGCGAACTGTTCACCAAACAGGTGGAAGCGTCCAGCGTGTTGGGCGCGACGCTGGTGTTGGACCTGTTCGAGCCGCTGTATCAGGGCGACGACGCCGAGAACCGCATGGAACTGGCCATCACCACCACGGCCTCCATCGCGTATCTACTGCAAATGTCGGGAGAGCAGTTGGGCCTCGTAACCAATGCACGCGACGCGGCCGAAGTCGCCAAGTACGAGGTGGCGGCCACGCAAGCCTTGTCGCGCGACGAAGCGGAAGAGGGGGTAGAAGGCGAAGATTCGTCGGACCGGCTGAATCCCTTGACCGTGCCCACGGCGCGAACGCCCGTGCAGGCCCGCAACATCATCGAAAACCTGGCCCGCGTGTTGCCCACGGACGGCCTGGACGCCAGCAGCCTTATCCTCGCTGAATACAACAGCCTTCCACGTGACGCCTCCCTCTTGCCGGTGGTGCCCCAGGTGACGGAAGACTTGGCGCTCACCCTGGCGTCCATGAAACTGGCGGGGTTCTCGGTATCCGTGTTTCTCATCGATAACAACGACAACTACGAAACGGCGGCAGGGCTTCTGGCCCCGCACGCAATCCACGTGTTTCACATCCAAGACGAACGGCATCTTCATGAAATTTCGCCCGCAAGAATCGGACACTAATTCGCGTCCGGTACAACCGGAAGGCCCCACCGACTTCGAGTCGTTGATGGCCAAGCCGGACAACGATGCCTTGCAGGCGTCGGTGATCGCGCAGAAGGAGTTGGAGCAGAAGACCGAAACACCGACGGACTACGAGTCGCTCACCAAAGGCTGGAAGCCGGGTGTGAAGCGGTTGCAGAGGCGGTCGCCGACCGACTGGCTCATCGCATTCCTCGCGCCCTTCCTTATCTTCCTCATGGTGCTGGCCATCATCATGTTCCTCCTCGACGTGCGGTACGTGTACACCGAGGTGCATGACAGGAATTTGCGCTTCGTAGCGCTGTGTTTCGTCACTGGGATTGTCGCGTTGAACCGCGTCATCGCCCGTGACGGCAAAGACGAATCCGTGCTCTACATCATCGGCCTCGGCGGCGCCATCGCCCTGTACACCGTAGCCACCACCGGCGCGTACGACGTGGGATCGGTCGCGCGGGGGTTCCTCAACAACCCCAAGGTGGCATTGGCCTTCAACATGTCCATCGTCATCTTCATCTGGTGGGTCACCAACCGCCTCATGCACGAATGCTGCGTCGACGAAAATCCCCAAGCCGGCGACATGGGCATCCTGACCGGCACCGCCCGGCGGCTGCGCGACGTTATGCACCGTGCCCCCAAGGCGAAGAAACAGCCCGAGATGACCATGAAGGCCTACGACCCCACCGAGGCCCACAAACCAAAGAAGAAGGTGAAGAAACCACCCCTGGCCGCTGTCCAACGATTGCCCAAACGGCATCCCGGTATCTCCATCTTCTACTTCTCCGCGCCCGTCATGATCATCTTCGCCCTCGGCGTGCGCGTCGTGCCCCACGGCGGCCGGTGGATAATGCTCATGGCCTACATCTATGTCGTGTCCTACACCCTGTCGGCATTGACGCTCCTCATGCTGACAAGCCTCGGCCAGTTGCGCGAGTACTTCCGCGCGCGACGCGTCACCATTCCCAGCGGACTGGGGCCGTTCTGGCTGACCTTGGGTCTCATCATGGTGGCTATGGTCATCTTCGGCGCGGCGGCTTTGCCCAACCCGAGCCTGCCCCCTCTTGCCCACATCGAGTCCCACGAGATCGATTTCTGGACACGCACCTCCACGTTCCAACCCATCGAGGTCGTCGTGACCGAGGAACAGGTCGAGGTGCAATCGCAGGTCATCAAGTGGATTGGACGCGGCGTGCTGGCGTGTCTGGGCGTGTTCGCGCTATACGGAGCCGCCAAGGCCGTAGGCGCCGCCGCATTGGCCGCCGCCAAACGGCGCGACCTGTTCCCGCCCTTCGTGACAAGGGTCCTGCAATGGCTGGATCGGCTCCTCCAACGCATCACCCGGTTGCCCGCCCTACCCAAGTTCAAACGCAGACGCCGCATGGACCGGGCCATGTCCGAATCCGTGAAGTACTCCAATCCCTTGTCCACCGCGCCCGACATGCCCATGGCCGACCAGGTCGAACACGCCTACAACGCCCTTTGTGCATTGGCCCACGACTACGGCGTACCACGCCGTCCCGACCAGACCCCCTACGAATTCATGGAAGCCTTTCCCGAAGAACTTGTCACCTTACGCGACGAAGCCGAAGAACTCACCGGTCTCTACGTGGCTACCGCCTATGCCGCCCGCACCCCCGGCGCCCGCGTCGAAGACCGCCTCCGCAAATTCTGGCACATCTACGACCGCGCCCGAAACCGCATTCTGCGGTAGGGGCGCGGAAAGGCATTGGAGGTCCCATCGCCCCTACAGGGCTCTCCGATTGGGGCGATCCTATCCCGGGGTTTCGCTTCGCTCCACCCCGGGCTGTTATGTGCGGTCCTTTCAGGACCCCAGGCCGCGTATCGACC
>JAAEQP010000809.1 GCA_024231375.1 bacterium
GGAAAGGGAACCACATGCTATCCCAAGTCCGCACGTCTATGATCATGGTTCTGTCGCTCCTCGGAGTCGCCTTTGCTGCCATGGCGCAACTTACCGACCCGGGGCAACTCAGCCGAGGGCACCAGTGGGTGCGAAGCCATGATTTCACCGTCAACGCCGTCTGCGAATGGCCCATGAACCTGGAGGCCTACAAGGAGTTGGGCTTCACGTCGTACATGTTCATCGTGAACGAACAGTACTACCCGAAGATTCTCGAGGAGGTGACGCGCCTCGGGCTTGATTGGCACGCCTTCGTCGGCCACCAAAACGACGTCGAATGGTACCGGCGCGTCGTGCCCACATGGTGCGAGGAGCACCCCGGAAACATCGGCTGGAACGTGGGCGACGAATGGGCGGCCGAGAGGATGGTGGAACTGGGTGGGCTCACCGATGCCGTGCGCGAAATGGCGCCCGACGCGCTGGTCTACACGGCGTGTCGCAGCCTGGACTTCCTCATCGACGGCAAGGCGCCGACACGGGAGCAGTTTCTCGACTACCTCGACCAGGTGATACGCAACGGGCGCCCCGACGTGCTTCACTATGACCTGTACCCGTTCTATCGCGGGGGCACCGCCACCACGTTCTTCC
>JAAEQP010000810.1 GCA_024231375.1 bacterium
CAGGACCTCTCGGATGCGGCGGCCGCGCTCGATCTTCCTTCGTGTCTCCGTCTCGACCGTCGCGCCGAACCGGGTGAAGATCTCGAGCTCGGTGAACTGCGCATACTCGAGCCGCAGTTGCAGAACGTCCTTGGCCACAATTTGATCCATGGATTTTCCGCCATACAGCGGTCCGACTTTCCGGACAAGGTTAGCCCCGTCCTTCGTCCGTTCAATGGCGTACGTAACAGACTGCGCGCCCGCTACGGGAATCACGATATTGTCATTGGCAAAGGTCACGCCCCAGAAACGCGGGTCCTGAGCATTCGCCGCCGTACCCACCAAAGGCGCGCCAGTCGATCCCGGCGATTGCACAGCCGCCAGATCTTCGCGCATCGAATTCAGGGCGTCTTCAGCCTTCCGGTCCATCTCGGTCCGGCCTTTGGTCTCGGACCATATGGAATTCATGCGTGAAAACGTGACCATGCCCATGGTCGAGGCGACGCCCATGATGGCGAGCACCACGAGCAATTCCATCAGGGTGAACCCCGCAATGTGACTCTGGCGTCTCATGCCGCTTCCTCCACCGTCCCGCGAGGCACGCTGGCTGTCAGCGCGACGTCCTTCACCTTGCCCGCGTTGACCCACCGCACGACCACCGTGACTTCCAGGCAGTCGCCATCAACGGGACCCTTGGCGTATGTGGTAACCTTGAAACCCTCGTAGAAATCCTGTTCCTGCCTGCCAGCGGCTTCGGCAGCGGGCAGCGCGGTAGGCGCCGTCGCAGTCAAA
>JAAEQP010000811.1 GCA_024231375.1 bacterium
ACGCCGAACACAGGAACCTGATTCGGCCGACGTTGCTTGGCTCCTGGAATGTCGTCTCGCCGGAATTCGTGGCACAGGAAGAGATTGACTACTACCCCGGCGGACGGCGCTACGAGCCGGGCATGTTGAACCTTCCCGGCATTATCGGCATGGCGGCGTCGATGGAGATGCTGCTTGATGTGAGCGTTGCGGATATTGCGCGACGAATCCTGGGGTTACGCACGGACTTTCTCGCCGCCATTCGGTCCCTCGGCTACCGGCTCTACATTGAGGAATGCGATCTCGATCCGGCCACGCCGGACAGTGCCCGCTCGGGGATTATCAGCGTAACGCACACGGAAAAGGACATGAAGAAGTTGGCGGGGCGACTCAGGGCAGGGCAGGTTGAAGTGTCGCTGCGGCAGAACCGCAATGGCGAGTGCTTCGTGCGCTTCTCTCCGCATTTCTACAACACGCAGGGCGAACTTGAGCGGGTCGTCGAGTTGATGCAGTAGGATGTGCCGCCTATCTCGAGCGGCCTACACCACGTCCAGGGCGAGCACACGGTTTTTGGCAGGAACGCTGAACGGGTTCGAATAGTGGTAGACCTTGCATTGCTCGACCTCGTCTTCGAGAACCGGCGTGGGCTGTTCGATGACGAAGTCGGCAAAGTGGGGCGCGTTAAACACGACGAAAGCGAGGCTCAGGCAATCGATGGGCGGGTCCGTCCGCTTGGAGAGATCGGGAAATGCGACGGGGCCCGTATCGACCTGGTACATGCGCTTCTCGGGACTGATGTTCATGGTCTTCGTGGGGCATTCGATGATGGCGCGGAGACCGGTCTCGGGATTGGCAAGCTCTGTGTGCGTCACGATGGGGATTGCGTCGTCGGTTGCATCGCGCATGGCCTCCCAGGTCGTGAGTTCGGTGAAGGACTTCGCCTCGACCAGTTTGAACGTTGGCGGGCCCCAGACGTCGGCGGTCTTCGAGATCGTTCGGTACCGTTCGCTGAGGTGGACGGGGCGGCGGAAGATCAGGATGTTCTCGGGGTCGAAGATGGGGAGGAAATCGTAGTTGTCCGGCTGCAGGAGATCCTTCTCGGCGAACGTGAATTCGCTTTTGCACGAGGCGCACTGGTAGAAATCCATCGTCGAATCATTCCGGTCGTCAATCAAGCGTGTCCGGCTTTCCACCCAGAATCGCACCGCGTTGGCGGTTCCCGTGTGACAGATGAAGGAACGCCCGTAGTCGAGAGGCGCCATGGGAGACGCGGGGCCGTCCGCGGCTGCTTGCCCTTGTGCGTCACCCGCACCGTGGGCCGCAACGGCCAACGCGCCGAGGGTACCCGCCTTGAGTAGATCGCGTCTTGTGCTCTTCATTTCCCTCTCTCCTGTGCGTTGGGCCACGACACAGCGTGTCCTCAGAACTGCGTCAAACTGAAGTGTGAACTCCCAACGGCGCTCGCGCAACCGTGGCGTTCTGTATGTATGCGCGCAGCGCCGTGACTGCGTCCGTTCCTGTTCTGTGCATTGGGAGACGGCTGACAATGTAGACGCGGCATCCTTGCCGCGTTC
>JAAEQP010000812.1 GCA_024231375.1 bacterium
GACCGGGTGGGTCGTACAAGTAGGTAGTGCTATCCAAGGGAACTGTGAAATGAAAACACTTGGCGTGGGCATCATCGGTTGCGGCTGGGTGGCCGGGGAGTATGTGAAGGCCTTTCACAAAGAGGACCGTGCTGATATCCACGCGCTGGTCAGTCGAGACCCCGCCAAGGCGCAACGGTACTGTGACGACTATGACCTTCAGTGCGCCATCGAGACGGATGCCGCTGTGATGCTGGAGAGGGCCGACATCGACATCGTTGTCGTCTGCACGCCCCACGACGTGCACACGCGGTACGTGGTCGCCGCCGCCGAGGCGGGCAAGCACGTGATCGTTGAGAAGCCGGTCGCTCTGACGGTCGAAGACGTACAGAAGCAGTTGGATGCCGTCAGGAAGAACAACGTCAAGACGCTGGTGGGTTTCGTCCTGCACTGGAACCCTCTGCTGATGACAGTGGATCAGTTGATTGAGGACGGCGCCTTTGGGAATGTCTTCATGGTCGAGGTCGAC
>JAAEQP010000813.1 GCA_024231375.1 bacterium
CCGACGCTCTCCGCCTGCACCATCCGCCCGGCAGCGTCGTACGCATAAGTAAAAGTGCCATCGCTCACCAGATTGCCCCGCTCGTCCCAAGTATACGTCACATCGTCCACACTTGTCAAGCGGTTGGCGGCATCGTATTCGTATTGCGTGGTGCGTGATTCGTGTGTGGCCGTCATCGCCGCGCGGTTGCCCACCGCGTCGTAGGTGTAGGTGTAGCTTTCGCCGGTGGAGTAGGTGGCGGCGGTCAGGCGGTTGAGGGGGTCGTAGACGTAGTGAAGAGTACGGGTGATGAGGGCGGGTACGTCCGCAGACTCGTACAACGAAGCATAAACGTCCCAGTTTCCATTCCGGTTGTCCTGCCAGGCCAAAAGATAGCGCCCGGTTCCGTCCCCAGCCGCGACGGGTTTCTGCTGGTCCTCATCCGTTTCCAGGATGAGGTCAGGATCACCCACAGGCTGACCGTCGGTTCCCAGCCGCCGGCCGTACAGGTCGTAGCCATCAGTGCCGCTGTTGTCCCGCTCCCAGACGACGAGAGCGCCGCCGGAGCCATCAAGGGCCAATCGAGGATGGCGTTCGTTCTGCGACTCTTGAGAGATGGTGTAGCCATCACCCAGCGTGCCATCAGGCGAGACCGACCGGCCACGGATATCATAGTTGCCGTTCCCATCGTCGAACCAGACCACTGCATATTCCTGCGTCTGCTCCA
>JAAEQP010000814.1 GCA_024231375.1 bacterium
AAGACTTCGGGAAGCACGTCATCCCGAATGCGTTGAGCACCCACCGCGTCTGCGCCCACGTCTTTCCGGGGTTCTGGGAAGACATTGGAACGGTGCGCTCCTATTACGAGGTGAGCATGCAGCTCGTCTCATCGGGCGGCCCGTTTAAGTTCTATGACCCCGAACACCCACTGTTCACCAGTCCCCGGCATCTGCCGGGTTCGCGCATTCAGGAAGCCACGATTACCGATTCCATCATCTGTGAGGGAGGGCGCATCTCGAAAGCCCGCATCGCAAACTCCATCATCGGAATCCGGACGCTGATTCGCCCCGATGTGGTGGTTGAACGCAGCGTGCTCATGGGTGCCGACCTCTTCGAAGAAAAGCCCGAAAAGGGGACCGTCCCCCTCGGCATCGGCGCGGGTTCCCACATCAGCGGGGCCATCATCGACAAGAACGTCCGGATCGGCGAGAATGTGGTCATCCGCGGCGATGCGGGCCAGGAGAACGTCGAGTGTGACGAGTACTGCGTCGTCGACGGGATCGTGGTCGTCCGCCGTGGGGCGGTGATTCCAGACGGCACGCGAATCGGCTAACGCGCCGGGCTGGTGGCGCCTGAAGAGGCAATTCGTGGGGGAACGAAAGGGGTAGTGCGTCGATGGGCACGAAGCAACGCGAGTTCACCTGGGTCGAAGGATTGGCGTTCTGCCTGGCCGCCATCGCGATTCAGCTCACCAGCGAAGCCACGGCGCAATGGGGCACGTATTTCTACTCGCCTGCGGACACGGGCCGTCGGATTATCTACATCGGCATCAACATCGTTTGGATTGTGTTCTTGATCGGTCGAGTCCTGGACGGAATTACCGATCCGCTCATCGGCACGTGGTCCGACAACACCTCGACAACCCGTCGGCGCCCCTGGTACTTCGGGCCGAAAGGGCGCAGAAGGCCCTACGTC
>JAAEQP010000815.1 GCA_024231375.1 bacterium
CGTGGTTCACTTCGAGCATCATCTCAAGCAGTACGGGCTGTAGAGTTCAGCACCGAGGTTAGAAGAAGAGTCCCGAAAACACGAGATAGCATCCGACGATGCCGCAGGCAAACAGGGCGTACCACAGCCCGATATTCCGGTACCAGGGACTTCCCAGGTCGCGGAAGGCCGACAGGTTGCTCCAGTTGATCGTCACTTCGTCGGTCACCTTTTCGGGAGCGGGCCGTGGCGTGAGCAGGCTGATGACCACCATCAACACAACGCAGAAGACCCAGTTGTAGACCGACCGCAGGGAGAAGGCGGTTCCCGCCCCGATCCAATACTTGAACACCACGAACTCCAGGAGGAACCCGAATGCGATGCCCGCCGGAATGGTGATGGTGGCGGCTTGGCTCGTGGCGCGTTTCCACAGAATGCCGCACAGGAACACGGCCGCGAAAGGCGGCGCGAAGTAGGCAAACAGGTTCTGGATGTAGTGGAACACGCCGGTGCCCAACCGGTCGATGAACGGCGCCAGCGCCATGGCTATGACCAGAACGGCCGCGCCGGTCCATTTGCCCATGCTCACCACCTTCTCCTCGGAGGCGTCAGGCCGGATGAACTTCTTGTAGATGTCCAAGCAGATGATGGTGGACGTGGAATTGAGGACCGAGTCGATGGTCGATTGGATGGCCCCGAACAGCGCCGCCAGCAATAGCCCCCGGACGCCAACATGAAGCAAGTCCTTCACCATGTTGGCGTAGGTCTGGTCGATCTGCTGTGCATCGGTGAGTGTGGGGTCCATGGCGAACCAGATGAGACCGGGCACGATCACGATCAACGGCATGAAGATCTTCATGAACCCGGCGAACAGGATGCCCATGCGGGCATGCCAGTCGTTCTTTGCCGCGAACACGCGCTGAATCATGAACTGGTTGATGCAGTTGTACCAAATACTCACCGACAGCCATCCGAAAACCAGCGTGGGCCAAGGCACAAGCTTGTGCGACATGGGCTGGACAACCTGCAACCGGTTGTAGGAGTCTTGACCGATGAATTCCTGGGCGCGTGCAGCGATGGCCGTGGCCCAGGCCTCACCCTGACCCGCGTTCCGCGCCAGCATGGTGCGCCATCCCGCGATCATTCCGTCGCCGTCTCCCAACGCGTGAAGGCCCAGTACGGTCACCAGCACCCCGCCGATTATCATCACGGTGACCTGGAACACGTCGGTCCAGGCGACGGACCGCAGTCCGCCGTAGATGGCGTAGCTGCCGGCCATGACGCCCATGCCGACGACACCCAGCATGAGTGTCGACCATTCGACGCCCAAGAACGTGACGGTGTCAGGCCAATTGAACACGGCCTTGAGCCCAATCGACGCGCCGTACAACACGGCGGCCAGGAATGCCGTGATGTTGGCCACGACGGTGAGGACCGCGAAGAACAAACGGCACGCAGAGTTGTACCGGCGTTCAAGAAACTCGGGCGCGGTAAACACGCGACTCTTGAGCAGGAAGGGGATGAAGAACCACACCAACACGGAGAAGGCGAAGATGTTGCCCCACTCCCATTGGGCCACGCAGATGCCGTACGTGTAAGCGGCGGCCACCATGCCGATGAAATGTTCGGTGGAGATGTTCGACCCGATGAAGGACGAACCGACCACGTACCAGGACAGGTTCCGTCCCGCCAGGAAGTACTCTTCGGCGGTCTTCTCCTGCCGCGATCCCACGATGAACCCGACCGCCACCAACACCACGAAATAGCCGCAGAATACGACCAGATCCAACCCGCTTAGCATTCCCAAGACCGGTCTCCCACCTTGACGTTCGTCCCCTGCCCCCACGGCACCTCACCGCGAAGTCCTATCGGAGTACCAAAACGGCGCGGGCCAGTCAACTCCGAGGCACGATTCCTAGGGCGTGATCGGCACCGACGCTGTGTGATCGCGCGCATCCTCTGGACCCCGGCACGCGCATCCGCTATCGTACCTTCTCAAGCATGCGGACCAACCGGGGAGAACTACCGTGGCGGATTTCACGCTGAACCGAACGTTGCCATTGGATGATTCGTGGGACGTGATCGTGGTGGGCGGAGGTCCGTCTGGATGCACGGCAGCGGCGGCGGCGGCGCGTGAAGGCGCGAAGACGCTGCTCATCGAGGGCACGGGCGCCCTGGGCGGCATGGGCACGTCGGCGTTGGTTCCCGCGTGGTGTCCCTTCTCGGACAAGGAGAAGATGCTGCACCGGGGCTTGGCCGAGAAGGTGTTCACGGAAGCCTTCAAGGGCGTGCCCCACGAACCCAAGGACCGCCTCGACTGGGTCGCCATCAACCCCGAGCACCTGAAACGGGTCTACGACGACCTCGTGACGGACGCGGGTGTGACGGTGCTGTTCCACACGTTCCTGGCCGCCGTGGAAGGCACGGGCACCGTCGATGCCATCGTGGCGGGCAACAAGGCCGGGTTGACGGCCTATCGCGCCAAGGTCTATGTAGACTGCACGGGCGATGCGGACGTGGCCGCGTGGGCGGGCGCGGAATTCGAGCAGGGTGAACCTGGCACGGGCGAAGTGCAACCCGCCACGCACTGCTTCACCCTGACCAACGTGGACCATTACGCCTTCAAGACGGGGCCGCGGGTGTTCCCCTGGGTGCCAGGCAACCCCACGCGCATGATCCTCGACTCGGGCAAGTACCCGCGCATCCGCGACGGCCACGCCTGCGACGCCGTGATCGGACC
>JAAEQP010000816.1 GCA_024231375.1 bacterium
ATTTGCGGCGATCGTCCGAGACAAGGCGTACAAACTGCTTTCGCCGCGGATCAACGAGATGAGCGACGCACTCAGGGCAACGGCGACGCCGGCGGTCCCGGACGGACTGTCAGCGGAGTGCCGGAAGGAACTGGCGGCAGAACTGCGGCGTGTGGCCGCGCAACTGGAGGGGGACGAGCGATGGGCAAGAGAATGAGCAGGGCAGAAAGGATAGAGGTGGCGCTTTCGTTGCGCAGCGAGTGGATTACTGAGGTTGCATGGGGGTGTGTCTCGGGATTTTGTCCAGACCGATGCGATGATCTGTTTAGTAAGTACCAGAAGATAGCAGAGTCCGTCTATCCACTTAGGACAAGAAAGGAACTCGCGGTGGCCGATAAGTCCTGTACGGCACTAAATAAGCGGGGATTTATGGCACCAGTTACCGAGGTCAAAGAATGGCGGCGCGTTGTGGGCGAGGTGTCTCTTCGGAGCAAGTGCCTTTTGGCGCTTGACGAATACGCGCGTGTATCCGTCATCGTCCATCGCGCTTGGGATAGGAACGAGGACGCCACCCAATGAGGAACTACCGATGCGACGTGTGCGGGGCTGATATCGGCGAGTCTACCGGGATCGGCGAGTCTACCGGGATCGTCGTCGAAGGTACCCGCGTGGTCGAACTCTCGCAGGGGCTCGACGGCAGCAAGGTCAGCATCCGGGTAGAGGTCGAGACATGGGACCTCGGGCGCGCGGTGCCGGGGTCTGCGATCTGCGATGCGTGCTTGTCGAAGGCGTTTGCGCCCGAAACGGCGAAATCCGAAGATGTTTCCGAAGATGTTGGCGGCGCTTCACATTGATCCTCCCTGCCCTCCAATCTGCGGCGGCCAAGGCGATCCGGTACAAGCCGTTCGAGTACCCGTCGCAGTGGCTTGCCCGCGAGTACTACCTGACGGTACAGAGCGGGTCGGACGCGCCAGGGCGGTTCGACATCTGGCGCAACCCGGTGAACGTCGACATCGTGGACTCGATGGTAGAGCCGGGGCGCCGTGGGCACCTGGTGCAGAAGTGCGTGCAGTCAGGCGTCAGCACCTACGAGGAGGGCGCGCTCGGGTACTTCATCTCCCGGGTCGGCGGGTCGCTGTTCTACTGCCTGGCCAAGAACGACACCATGGACAAGCACGCGCGGACGCGGATCGCGCCGATGATCGAGCACTCGCAGGAACTTCGCGACGTGTTCCTGGCCGGGCGGACGCACAATGAGCGCATTCTTGAGAAGTCTTTTCTCACCGGCTCGCTCACGATGACCAGCAGCGGCAGCGAGAAGAACTTTATCAGCGTGCCGTACCGCGTGATGTTCCTCGACGAGATCGAGCAGATGGGCGTGTTCCCGTCCGGCAACGACGCCTTCAAGCTCGCGACTGGGCGCCAGCAGCAAGTCACCGACCCGCGATTGTACGGGTTCAGCGTCCCGGGCCACCCGGAGAGCGGTATCTGCGCCTACGTCGAGCACGATAGCGACTGCCGGGAGTTTCACGTCAGGTGTCCGCACTGCCGCGAGGCGATCACGTTCGACCCGTTGCGGGATATCGTCTACGACCACGAGGACGGGAGCAACCGCCGGCGGCCGGAAACCGCGCGCCTCTGCTGCTCTGAGTGCAGGGAAGAGATCACCGACACGCAGCGCGGTATCGCCATCGTCCGGGCGGCAAAGGCCGCCTGCCCGTGGTATACGGACGAACCATACGACGACGAAGTCGGCTGGGTTTCGATGCTCTCCCCGGACGTGGCCGCGACGCGCGAGTATGCTGGATTCCGCGGGTATTCTCAGCTACTCAATCCCCGGAGCACCGTGCTCGAGATCGCCCTCGAAGACTGCGGGGCGCACAGCGAAGCACAGAAGAAGGTCGTCTACAACGATATCTTCGGCCTCGGCTATGCGATGGACGCCCAGGTCATCACGATCGCAGACATCAAGGACAGAGAGGCGGACGGCAAGCGGCACCACGTACCGACCGGGACGCAGTGGATCACCGCAGGCGTCGACGTTCAGGGCGGCGGCCCGGGCGGCGATCTGGTATTTTACTACGACGTCTCGGCATGGATGGACGACACGCGCAAGGTAACGCTCGACATCGACCGAATGTTAGGAACCTACGCGCGCGACTACCAGGAACTCGTCGACTTCCTCGCCGGTTGGTCTGGGGTCACGGACGCCGGCATGGCGTACCGACTCAAGATGGTGGCGATAGACGCGGGTTGGCGGACGAAGGCGATCTACTCTATCTGCAACCGACTCTCGCCTCGTGGTGCGCAGTGGGCAGCGCCGATCGTCTACAACCGAGAGAAGGTATCGAAGGCGTCCTACGTGGTTGAGCAGCAGGGCGACAACGTCGGCGACCCGCGGCGGCAGATGTGGCTCGCCTCGCGCGACTGGCTTGTGTCGCGTGCAATCGACCGCGTCCTGGCCGACAACGTCGAACTACCGCGACCACTGCCGCCGGAAGTCGCACAGCACTACGTCGCGAACATCCATGTTGAGGACTACGACCGGCACGGGAACTTCCGCGGCTACCATTGGCAAAAGCGACAGGTCGCCAAGGGCCAGCGGCTCGACGATGATTGGTTGCAGGCGGCTTGCTACTCGGAGTTCGCCGCGGTGTTGGTAGGATTGGACGAATTGAGAGGCGCCGGATCCACGGCAGCACGGGCGGCGGCAGAGGAACACGTACAGCGGAGGAACGCAAACAGAGACTCGTACAGAGCGCAGCGGCAGATCCGAAACCGCCTGAAGTACCAGGCACGACACGACGCAAGGAGATAAGATGGCAGAAGAGAAAGCACCGGCGAAAAAGCCGGCAACCAGAAAGGCGCGGCCGGTACAGTACGCCAGTCCGCGCGAGTGTCCGTTCTGCGGGGAGATCGATCTTTTGCGGGTCGTCAACACTGACAAGAAGTCGCGCGCGAACCGTACCATCGTTCGTTTCGGGCGGACGTGGAAGGGCGTCGGGGTCCGCACCATCGAGTGCCGTGGGATGGGGTCCGGTCGGCTGTGCGGAAAGAAGTTCGACCAACTGTTCCCGCTTGCGCTTGAGCCTGAACGGAAGAAAAACCCATAGCATGGGCAAATTGTCTGTAGACAGCGTTGCAATCGCGGCGGCGAAAGCGTATAGCGTAAAACAGACAAGCTGAAACGACAGACCGGCGGAAGTCGCGAGCCGCCGGCAGATGATTCTGAAAGGCCGTTACGGGGCCGTAACCCTCGTAGCGGCCTTTTTCTGTCGTTCAAACGTCACCTCGCGGCGCCAACGGGACAATACGAATGAGAAATAGACTGGTTCCCGGTCTTCTCCTGCTCGGAATCCTCGCCCTCTCCGCCTTTATCTACGTTGCCGCCACGGCCACCGCCGCGCCCGACCTCCTGGCGTCCGGCATCCTTGCCCGATCGTCACCCGTCCACGTCCTCGAACACCTCAAGGACCACGAGTCGAAGAGGATCAGCGTCACCGCGACGACAAGCACTCTGCAATCGTTGGGGCTCACGTTTCACACCGACATTCGTGCCGTCTCGATCGTGAACCGCAGCGACACCGACGCACTGCACTACAACCCGGTGGGCGCCGCCACAACGAGCAACGCAGGGTTTGCATCGGCGCAGAGTTACACGATCTACGGGGACTCGTCGATACTCTCAACCGTGCAGCTCAAGATGGGCAGCATGGCCAGCAACGTCGACTTCATCCAACACATCATCCGCCAGCAGTAGGGGTAGACGATGCCGCGAATCATCAAACGAAACTCGCCGATCTTCCTTGCGCTCGCGACGCTCTGCCTAATCCACGGGCTATTGCCTGCGTTCTGCGGTGTTGGCGTCGTCAGTCCGCGCATCAGCAACGACCCCTCGCCGACCACCTCGTGGACCGGCTCGACCGGGATCACGACTGTCGGGACGATCGCTACGGGGACGTGGCAGGGCACCGACATCGCGGCGACCTACATCGCTGACACTGCTGTCACGCCTGGTAGCTACACCGCGACCGACCTGACCGTCGACCAGCAGGGCCGGATCACCGCGGCGAGCAGCGGCAGTGCGGCAGCAGGATGGGAAGAAGTGGTTGACAACACCGTCTCAGGCGGTGCGGTCACGACGATTGCGCTGGGTGCGGCGTTCGACTCGGATACCTATGACTACCTGATCGAGTATGAGTTCACCGAGGCTACAGGTGGAGCGTCGAATCTCTACCTGTACATGAACAATGACACCACTGCTGGCAATTATGATCGGCAGTTGGTCGCTGGCGTTGCAGGGG
>JAAEQP010000817.1 GCA_024231375.1 bacterium
AAGACGCCGGTGGCGTTGGCCGAGGACGACCTTGTGAAAAGGGCCAATGGCGCTATTGAGGCCGGTACGCTGAAGAACCGGGGGGGCGAATCCGTCGAGCAGAAGATCGACGGGGGGCTGGTGCGCGAAGACAAGGCGTACATGTACGCCATCCGCGACGACATCCCCATCATGCTCATCGACGAGGCCATACCGCTCGACCAACTCAAATAGCGCCCCGCGAGGTACTTGCCGGGTCCTCCGTGGGGGCGGAGGGAGCAGCCGTATGCCGGGTTTCACGCCCTACCTCAACGGGTACAGCAATGCCCACGTCCAGCTCTGGGACTACCTCCGCCACAAGACGCTGACCGCGCTCAAGGAAGCGTCCGACGAGAAGGCGCGCGTGTCGAGCGCCGACGAAGTGCGGAAGCGCGGCCGCCGAATCCGCCGCACGTTCATCGATTCGCTCGGGGGGTTACCCGACTGCGATGCCGAACTGAACGCGAAGACGGTGGGTGTGCTGGACCGGGAGCCGTACCGGATCGAGAAGGTCGTCTTCGAGAGCCTGCCCCGGGTGTACGTCACGGCCCTGCTGTATGTGCCCACTCCCCTGCCCGGCCCGGCCCCGAGCGTGCTGTTCCTGTGCGGCCACGGCCGCGAAGCCAAGGCCTATCCCGAATACCAGCGGGTGTGTCATGATCTCGCCTGCAACGGCTTTGTCACGCTCGCCATCGATCCCACCGGACAGGGGGAACGGGTCACCCACCTCGATCCGGACTCGGGCGTCATGGAGATACCCTGGGGCACGGCCGAACACTCGTATCAGGGGATTCAGTGCATTCTCGCCGGCACGAGCATCGCCCGGTATTTCCTGTACGACGCCTTGCGCGGCATCGACTACCTGCAATCGCGCGAAGAGGTCGATCCGGAACGAATCGGCGTTACGGGCAACTCGGGCGGCGGCACGCAGACCAGCCTCGTCTGCATGTCGGGCGACGAACGCGTGAAGGCGGCCGTGCCTTGCACCTACGTGACGTCGCGTGAACACTACGTGCTGACCGGGCAGCCGCAAGACGCCGAGCAGATCCAGTTCGGCATGACCGTCAACGGCATCAATTTCGACGACTTCTTCATCCCTTTCGCCCCGCGCCCGCTGCTCGTTGGCGCGGTCGACTCCGATTTCTTCCCGCCCGAGGGGACGGCCCTCACCATGGATCGCCTGACACGGTTGTACGACCTGTGCGGCTTCGACTATCTGGTGGGATGGCACATGGGACCCGGCTTGCATCAATACAGCAAGGAACTGCGCCAGGCCGCCGTGAACTGGTTCCGCATGCATCTGGCGGGCCTGGAGCCCGGTTTCACAACCCGCGATGATGAGGCATTCGAGATCCTGCCGGACAGCGCTCTGTGGTGCACGGCCAAAGGCCATGTCCCGACCGACTATCCGGACGCCCGGACACCCTATCACCTGAACCTGGATTGCATCGTCGACCGCCCCGAGGGCCGTGACGCGCGTGCACTTCGCGAGGCGATGCTCGACGCCCTCGCCATCCGGGAACGGGTGGAAGAACCCGACGAACCTTTCCCCCGCCTTTTCGAACCGGAAACGGCCGATGGACTTACCCGGCGCGCCCTGTTCTTCATCAGCGAACCCGGCATCGCGGTCTCCGGTTGCGTTGTGCATGCCGCGGACGCCCAGCCGAACACGGTCCATATCGTGCTCACCCCGTCCGGTACGCTTGATATGGAGGCCGCTGTGAAGGCGTCGCGCGATATCTTGGACCGGGCTGAGGCGCTGTTCGTGTTCGACGTCCGCGGAACCGGCGCCGTGAAGGCCGAGGCCATCAACGCCTTCGGTGAGGACTTCCCGGCATCCCTTTTCAATACGGAGAGTTGGATGGCCTTCCTGGCCTACTGCTTGAAGGACTGCCTTCTGGGCATGCGCGTATTCGATGTATTGCGCGCCGCGTTCGTCTTGCGGTCCTCTCTCGGCTTCGAGCGAGTCGGCCTTCACGCGACAGAACTGGCCCCGGCCTTGTGGGGATACCTGGCGGCGGCGCTGGACACGTCCATCGACCCGGTCAGTGTTGATGGGCTCATCCCGTCGTTCGAGCAGATCGTGCGCACGCAGCTCTACCGGACGGATTTCTCGCCGTCCTTGATGGTCCATGGAGTGTTGCGCCAGTTTGACTTACCCGATCTGGATCCACTGTTCGCCGGACGTGACGTGCGGGTTGTGCACGCACCGGTCCCGAATCGTGCCCAGGCGCGTTGATCCACTTCGCCCGAACGCGATACCATACGCGGGGCGGCGAAAAGAACCAGATAAGGAGAGATTCGGTGTCGAATTCCAGCGGATGCAGCGCTATCGCGGCGTATTTGGACAAGGTTGGTGCGGACAAGGCCGACCCGGGTTTCCTGGCCTATCTGGCCAGCCTGGAAACGGTGGCAGCCACGGCGCCGAACGTGGCGAAATCGACCGTTCAGGAACTGGCTGACCAGCGCGGCAATCTCAAACTGATCGCCAGTGAGAACTACTGTTCCCTCGCCACGCAGCTTGCCATGGGCAACCTGTTGACGGACAAGTATGCCGAGGGATATCCGGGCCATCGCTTCTACGCGGGATGCGACAACGTGGACGACATCGAAGCCTATGCGTGCGAACAGGCCTGCAAGCTGTTCGGATGCGATCATGCGTACGTACAGCCTCATAGCGGCGCCGATGCCAATCTCATCGCGTATTGGGCGATCTTGCAGACGCGCGTAGAGACTCCGGCCTTGGCGGAGATGGACGTGAAGGATCCGGCGAAGCTGTCGCAGGAAGATTGGAACGGCCTGCGTGCCAAACTGGGCAACCAACGCCTTCTGGGCATGGACTACTACTCGGGCGGACATCTGACGCACGGGTACCGGCACAACATCTCGTCGATGATGTTCGACTCGTATACCTACGGTGTGAACCGCGAGACGGGACTGCTCGACTACGACGAACTGGAGCGCATGACGGATGACATCAAGCCGCTCATTCTGCTCGCCGGATACAGTGCCTACCCGCGCGCCATCGATTTCAAACGGCTCCGGGCCATGGCCGACAAGGTGGGCGCGGTGCTGATGGTAGACATGGCGCACTTCGCGGGGCTGGTTGCGGGCGGCGTGTTTGAAGGCGACTACAACCCCATGACCCACGCGCATGTGGTGACGACGACGACGCACAAGACGTTGCGCGGACCGCGCGGCGGCATGGTGCTGTGCGTCAAGGAGTTCGCGGAATCGGTCAACAAGGGGTGTCCGTTGGTGATCGGTGGTCCCCTGCCCCATGTGATTGCCGCAAAGGCGGTGACGCTCACCGAAGCGAATTCCCCGGACTTCAAGGCCTACGCAGCGAACATCGCCGAGAACGCGCGCGCCTTGGCAGCGGCGTGTGTGGAGGAAGGTCTGGATCTGTCCACAGGTGGCACGGACAATCACCTCATGCTCATCAACGTGACGGGGTTCGGCATCACGGGCCGGCAGGCGGAGAGCGCGGTACGCGAGTGCGGCATCACGCTGAACCGCAATTCGTTGCCCTATGACGCGAACGGACCGTGGTATACGAGTGGACTCCGTATCGGCACACCCGCGTCCACCACGTTGGGGATGGGCGAGGCCGAGATGAAGGAGATCGCGGCGATTCTGAAGCTGGTGTTGTCGAATACGACGGCGAAGATTCAGAAGTCGGGCGCGAACGCGGGCAAGCCGAGCAAGGCGCGGTACGCGATCGACGATGCGGCGAAGGACGAGGCGCGCGCACGTATCACGGCGCTGTTGGACCGGTTCCCGGTGTACCCGGAACTGGATCTCCCTTTCCTGCAAGAGCATTTCGGTTAGTTGACTTTGAGCCGGGATGTCTGCGTTTGTGCGGGCATCCCGGTTTTCTGTATCCGGGCGGTTGTTCGGGCGGTACCGAATCCACAACAAGGTGGGCCATGACAGACCTCGATCGCTTCATCGCGTGCATGGAATACGGGCCGTGCGACCGCCGGCCCAATCACGAACTGGGGGTCTGGCCTCAGACGCGGAAACGGTGGCTCGCGGAGAATGGCGCACACGTCGACGGGTTCGGGTGGGACTGGTTCGTGGACGAGGCCGATCTCGGCCTGGATCGACGCGAGTATGTGCCGGTGAACTACGGGTTCTTCCCGCCTTACGAACACAAGGTCCTCGAAGAAACCGACGAGTACGAAGTTGTGCAGAGCGGTCTGGGAATCGTCACGCGGGCGCTGAAGGCGGGCACGGTCGACGGCGGGCGCGCGTCGATGGACCAGCACCTGAGTCATCCAGTTGCGACGCCGAATGATTGGCCGGACGTGAAGCGCCGCTTGGAGGCGGCCATCCCTGCACGATACCCCGTCGATCTGGACGACCAGGTGGCGCGATGGCGCACACGGGATTTCCCGCTGGTGTTAGGCAGGAACTGCGCGGCCAACGGATTCTACTGGCGGGCGCGTGAATTCATGGGCACGGAAGCGCTGTCGACGGCGTTCTACGAATACCCGAACATGGTCCACGACATGATGGAGCATTTCGCCAATTTCGTAATCGAGACCAGCCGTCCGGTCCTGGAACGGATCGACGTGGAGTACTTCGCGCTGAACGAGGATTTCGCGATGAAGTCGGGCCCCCTGCTTGGGCCGGAGTTGTTTCGCGAGTTCATATTTCCACGGCTCAAACGGATGGTCGAGTTCTTCAAGAGCCACGGTACCAGGTATTTCGTGGTGGATTCGGACGGCGACCCGACGGTTCTGGTTCCGCTACTGATGGACGCGGGCGTGGACGTGGTGTGGCCCATCGAACGCGCGGCCAACGTGAGTCCTCAGGGGTGGCGCAAACGGTTTGGGAAGTCGTTGCTGTTGTGGGGTGGTGTGGACAAGCGGGAGTTGGCGAAGGGACCGGACGCCATTCGCGCGCATCTGCGCGAATTCGTCCCGCTCATCGAAGAGGGCGGCTTCATCCCAACGGTGGACCATACCGTGCCGCCCGATATCTCGTGGGACAACTTCCGGTACTACATGGACTGCAAACGTGCGCTGCTGGCGGGGGACTTCGGGGCGCTTGAGGCGTAGGGACCCGCCCCCCCCCCCGATTGGCGCGGAGTTGGAGCTACGTGGCATGGACGACCTGCTGAGACAACAACGGCGGTACATGGATGAGGAATGGGCCCCGAGCCCGTGGATGGACCGCCGTCTGCTGACGCCGATGGCCGACTATGCGTGGCATTCCAGTCTACTGGCGGCTCGTGCGCATCTTCCTGACGACCTGGCCGGCATCTCCATGTTGATCCTCAGTTGCGGACAAGGCGTCGACACGCACTTCTTTCAGGTGGAAGGCGCGGACGCCATCACGGTAACGGACATCTCTCCGCGGGTCCTGGACGTGGCGTCGGAGAGGTGTCCCGGCATTCGCGGGGTAATCGCCGATACGGAGCATCTCCCGTTCAAGGACGGGGCTTTCGATATCGTGGGGGTGCGCTCGGGACTCCATCATCTTCGCGATCCCTATGCGGGCTTGCGCGATATGGCGCGCGTGGCGCGCGCGGCCTTCTTCTTCATTGAGCACCACCAGACAGGCCTGACGCCACTGCTTGTGAGGCTTGGAGTTCTGGAGGACAAGGAGGAAGAGGGCAACGAGGTATACCGTTTCGTTCGGGAAGAGGTCGCCGACGTGTTGAAGTCGCTTGGGGTGGCACGTTACACGATCCAAACCGCCTGGTTCCTGCAGGTCCCGCCGATCCTGCATCTTTCCAAGCGCATTCCGGGACGGTGGGCCGCCGGCCTGCTGCGTGGATTCGTTCGTCTTTTCAATGGGCTTTTCTGGCGCACCGGCAATTGCATCGTAACCGTGGCCCACAGAGTCCGACGAGAGGAGTAAGACTCATGATGATGGGTGCGGCCATTCTGATCGCTGTGGTGCTGCAAGGCGCGAATACTACTCCGGCTTCGCCGGCACCGCAACCGGAAGCCAATCTTGCTCCCGTGCTCCACATCGACTGGACGCGCGGCCCGAACCTGCCGCAGGGGTTTCAAGACAGCGACGGCGGGATCGTCGGAGGGACGCTCATCACGCTGTGCGGGTTCTGCAGCGGACAGGAAAGCGACGTCAAGCCGGGACGTTATCCCCGGGGCTTCTTCGACATGGCGTGGGGATTGGACTTGGCGAATCGGGACGCGGGTTGGCGCGCGCTGCCGGCATTTCCGGGAGCGCCGCGGCAGGAGAACTTCGCGATCGTCGTGGACGACGCGCTGTATTGCTGGGGCGGATTCAGCTATTCGCAACCGTACTGCTACGCCGACGGGTGGCGCTTGACGAAGACGGAGGGCGCCTGGCGTTACGACACATTGCCCGATCTGCCCACGCCGCTGTGTAGCAGCGGGATTGCCGCAATTGGTGCGCGCATCTATGTGATGGGAGGCGCGGACTACAACGCGCAGGGGTTCTTCACGGCCGCCGACCGCAACGGCGAACACCAAGGCCTCGGTTCGCGACTGTACGTGATCGACACGCATGCGATAGAGGCCGGTTGGCAGCGGCTTCCGGATTGTCCGGGCACGCCGCGCTGGATTCCGGCGACGGCCGCGGTGGGCGGGAAGCTGTACGTGGTGGGTGGCGCCACGGGCAGTCCGTATACCACGGTGGTGGACAATTGGGTGTACGATCCGGCCCTCGGCATGTGGTCTCGCATTCGCGACTTGCCCATCGCGAGCGGGAACTTCCCTTCGGGCGCCATCGCGTACGAGGACCGCTACGTCCTTCTCATCGGCGGCTACCAGTATGACGCGGTAACCAACCCGGACGGTACAACACGCGCTCCTTACGGCACGCCCCAACGGGCCAACGGCGAGGGCGCGTACTTCAACGACGTATCTGTGTACGACACCGAACGCGATCTGTTCGGCCGCGCGGACTCCCTGCCAATCAACAACAACTTGCCCATGGCCGTCGTCCGGGGTGACGAAGTGTTCCTGATTGGCGGGGAGACAGGTGGCGGTGTGGTGGAAGGCGAGTGGTACGGGCACCATCCTGACCTGCTGCTCATCGGCAAGATCACGGAAGCGCCGCGGACCGAGTAATCCCGTCTCAAAGCGAGGGCCGGACGCCCTACGGCTCTTCGTACACGACCTTGATGGCGCTGGCAACATCTTTCAGGGTGGCAACAACCGGTTCGATGGTTCGTCCGGTCGCACGCTCCACGTCTTCGATGGCGATCAGGTTCAGGGGATCGACCATCGCCAACGTGACGCTGTCGTCGGACGCGGCAATGGGGATGCAGGAGTGGTTCTGGGCGATTCGGCCGCTGACGAGGAAAGCGGCTTCCCGGTCGATGGCCTGCGGGTCGAGGCGCACGAACTCAACGCCCTGCTGCGCGGCGAGCGCCTGGGCCACAACCTCCGGTTCGACCAGGCCCTGCTCTACGAGAATCTCGCCAAGCGATATGTTGCGTGCCTCCCGCTGTTGTTGCGACGCCAGGTCGAGTTGATCCGCGGAGATCGCGCCCCGTTCCAGCAGAATATCGCCGAGGGAGGGTCCGTGTGGTTCGCGCTTGGGCTTGGGTGGGGCCTCCTCCCCGGTTTCGTCGGGTTGGAGTTCGGGGAGTTCCACGTCGGGGGCCTCGGTCTCGTCATCCGCATCAAGGTTGAGCGTGGACATGATGACGGTTTCGTCACCTGAAGGCGACTCGGCGCTCTCGGGGGCTTCGGTGGCACTGTCGGCATTGCCGGTACGAAGGGAAGCCAACTCGGCGTTCGCGTTCTCCAGGTCTTGGAGGGCCTCGGCAAGTTGCTGGGCGATGACGGCCTTGGTGCCTTTGGCGATCTCCCGTTCGTACTTGCTCTCAAGCTCCGCGAGTCGGGCGCGTTCGGTGTCCAGTTCGGACTGAAGCGCCTCGGATTGCGAGGCGAGCGGCTTCAACGTATCGAGTTCGCCAAGGACCACGGCCATGCGGGCCTGGGCGGTTGCGTGCTCGGCGGTCAGGGCCTGTTCCTTCGCCGCGGCGTCATCGAGACGGGCCCGCAGATCGCGTTCGGCGTTCTCGAGTTCTTCCACTCTCTTGCCGACGGCATGCTGGTCGGTTTCCTGCTCCTTAAGCTGCGTCTCCAGGTCGGCGATGCGGCGCCTGGCGGCCTGGTCGGCGTCGGTCTGCTCGGCGCGGGTCTTCTCCATCTGGGCTAGACGTTCTTTGGCCGTCTGAGCGTCTTCCTCGTGTTGCCGCACCAGGGCCTGAAGCTGGGCGATCTCATCCTGTTCCTTCCCGGCGTGGGTCTGGTGTTCTTCCAGCGCGGTCGCCAACGACGCCGTTTCATGGCGCAAGGCGTCATACTGGCCAGCCTGAGCCCTCCGTTGTTCGCTTAGGAAATCGGAGATGTCGTTCAGCGTTGAACGGAGTTTGTCCATCCGCTCGGCCAGTCCCTCTTGCACGTTCTGGGATTGGGTTTCCGATGCGATAATGGCGGCCTCGATGTTCTGGCACGTGTCGTCCATCTGTGCGTCGCTCATGCGTGGCTCCTCGGAACCTGAGGTCCCTTGTCTCTCCCCTACGCTTCGCACGCCCCGAATCCCCCGACTGCCGTGTTCGATTGTAGATGCCGGACCCGATCCCGTCAAGCGTCGATCGGGCGCTACTCGTCTTCGATCTTGCAGTCGGTCAACTCGAAGCCCAGCGCGATTAGGCCTTCGGTTGTCACCTTGGTGCCGGTGATTCGAAGTTCCTTCAACCCCTTCAGGTTTCGGATGTACGCGAGACCCGCGTTGCTGATGGGGGCGTTTATGATGGCGAGTTTCCTAAGATTCGGGAAGCTTCCCAACACAGAGAGGGCCTCATTGCCGATCTGGACTTTCCACAGTTCCAACTCGACGAGCCCGGTCATGCTGGTAAGGTACAGAGCGCCGTCGTTCGTCATCGCCACGTCGTACAAGGCCAGGCGTTCGAGGTTCGTCAACCCCCGAAGATGAACGAGTCCCGCATCGGTGACCTTTGGCGCAGTAAGTTCCAGTGTGGTCAGCCCTGTCAATCTCTTGAGATGAGAGAGGCCGTCGTCCTTCACGTCGCTGCCCAGGATGATCAGAGTATCCAATCCGTCGGGGTCAAGGCGCCCCAAGGGCGACAGGTCCTGCGTCGCGGCCCGCTCGATGACCTCAAGTTTGGCGATCTTGCCGGCCGGGACGGATACCGTGCCGCGGGCTTTGCCCAGTTTCGCCCACTTGGCCGCAGGGCTGGCGTCCCAGTTGCGCACGTAGAGTTCGCCCATGGATCGGTCGCGCGGGAAGAACAGGCGCCGCGCTTCCGGCCTCGTCTTCACGGGAAGCTCTTGCGTGGCGACGGCGGCCCCCGCGGGTTCGGGCACGATGGAGCATCGGGGCAAGCCTTTGAGCAGCAGGTCGGCCGTGATGGCGTTCATGGTGACGCCTTCCAGCCGCAGTTCGCCCAACCCCTTCAGCGCGACAATCTGCTTTGCCTGCGCTTCGGCCATATCGGTCGGCGGAAATTCCAGCGAATGGAGGTCCGACGTGCCCAGACTCGCCAAGAATGACAGGTCCGCCAACGTCTCGGGCGACAGGACAAGGCGCAGCAGCCTCCCTTGGGGACGTGCAACCTCGCCTTGCGCGGGCCCCACCTGCTCCCAGGGTGCGTCGGGTGCACCGGCAGCCCGGGCAAAGAGCGTCCCCACAGCTCGATCCGCCGGGAACACGACGGGAGGCGGCGCGGGCGGGGTCACCTGTGTATCCGGGCCACCGTTGATCGCGCCAAGCAACACGTCGACTGGAATGAGGCCGAAGTAGAACGCAGCGCCGAGACCGGCCACGACAAGGGCCACGGCAGCAATAGCGAGGATGCCGCGTCCGCCTTTGGATGACGTGGGGGCAACATACACGCCTTGCTTGGCCAAGACGCGATCCCGTTTGCTGAGCGCGTCTTTCAGGGAAGCGACTTCGGACTCGGCCTTCGCGAGTTCCTCACTCTTCTCCTGCTGGGCGGCACGCATGGTCTCAAGCTCACCTGCCAGCTCTTCCTCGGAATCCGAGGCCTGATTCGCTTTGGCCTGAATGGCCTCAAGTTCCTCGCGGAGGGCGGAGACCTCGTGCTCGCGCTTGGCCGTGTCCTCGGCGGCGCTCGATGCGGCCTGCTCGCGGTCCGTCAGGGACTGCTTGAGGGCCTCGAGTTCCGCGCGGGCCGTATCGAGTTCTTCCGCCTTGGCCGCTTCGTTGGCGCGCAGCTGCTCGACTTCGGCCGCAAGCGCGTGCTCCGAACTCGACGCTTCATTGGCTTTGGTCTGGATCGATTCCAACTCGGTGCGAAGCGCGGCCATTTCCTGCTCGGATTTCTCACCGAGTTGGGCCGCTTCGGAAGCGGCCTGCTCATGTTCGACCAGCGAAGCCTTGAGGGTGACCAGTTCGGCGCGGGCGGTGTCGAGTTCTTCCGTTTTGGCGGCTTCGTTCGCACGAAGCTGTTCGACTTCGGCGGAGAGCGCCTGTTCGGAACTGGACGCGTACTCGGCCTTGGTTTGCAGGGACTCAAGCTCCCCGCGAAGGTTGGTGATTTGCGATTCGTGTTGGGCGCGCTCTTCTGCGGCGGAAGACGCCGCCTGCTCGCCCTGGGCCAGAGATGCCTTCAACGCGTCGAGTTCGCTCCGTGCCGCATCGAGGGCCTCGGATTTTGCGGCCTCGTTCGCGCGAAGTTGGGTGACCTCGGCGGCCAACGCCTGCTCCGACGCGGAAGTCTGGTCCGCCTTGGACTGGATCGCGTTCAGTTCGTTCCTGAGAGCACCGACTTCCTGCTCGTGTTTGGCGCTGTCTTCGACCGCGGTGGACGCGGCCTGCTCACGTTCCGTAAGGGAAGCCTTCAGCGCTTCGAGTTCGGTGCGCGCGGCCTCCAGGGATTCGGACTTGGCCGCCTCGTTGGCGCGGAGCTGTTCCACCTCCGCCGCCAAAGACTCTTCGGAACTGGAGGCCTTCGTCGCCTTGGCCTGGATGGACGCCAGTTCGCTTCGAAGGGTGGCCATTTCCTGCTGATGCTTGGCGCTCGCCTCCACGGCGGCCGCGGCCGCTTCCTCGCGATCCTGAAGCGATGCGCGGAGTCCCTCCAATTCGGATCGGGCCGTTTCGAGAACATCCGACTTGGCCGCTTCGTTGGCGCGGAGTTGGGTCACCTCGACAGCAAGGGCCTCCTCCGACGCAGAAGCGTCGTTGGCCTGGGCCCGAATGACGTCGAGTTCTTCCTGGAGGGTGGTGATCTCACCTTCGCGCTCGGCGCTGCCTTCACGGGCTTCGGCGATGGCACGTTCGCGCCGCTCGAGCTGGTCGCGGAGGCCCGTCAACGCCTGGCGGGCACGCTCAAGGGCCTGAGTCTTGGCGCCCTCTTTCGTGCGCAGGTCCTCCACCTCGTCCGCAAGGACGCGTTCCGATGTGGAAGCCTCCTCCGCGGCGGAACGGATGCCCTGAAGCTCCTGCTCGAGGGCGATCACGGCCTGTTCGCGCTCGGCGGCGCGCGTCTCGGCTTCGGCGAACGCCGTCTCGCGTTCGGAAAGCGACTGGCGGAGGGTATCGAGTTCCTTGCGGGCGTCTTCCAAGGCCTGAGACCGGCTGGTCTCGGCGGTGCGCAACTGGGCGAGTTCGTCGGCCAGAGCCTTCTCGGAGGAAGATGCGCGGGAGGCCTGCTCCTGAAGCCCTTCAAGCTCTTTGCGCAGTTCGGCAACGACGCGCTCTGTCTCGGCGCCCCGCTCTTCGGCGGCGGTGATCGCCTTCTCCCGCTCGCTCAACTGCCCGCGCAACAACTCCAGTTCGGAACGGGCCTGATCGAGGGTCTGTGCCTTCTCGGATTCGTTGGCCCGCAGCCGTTCCACCTCGGCCGCCAGGGACTGCTCGGAACCGGACGCCTGCTCGGCCTTGGCCTCAAGCGACTCCAGTTCGCGGCGCAATTCGGCGACGGTTTGCTCGGTTTCGGCGCTTCGCTGCTCAGCGACGGCGATGGCGGTTTCGCGTTCATTCAACTCACCACGAAGCGACTCAAGCTCGGATCGAGCCTGATCCAGTGACTGCGCTTTCTCGGATTCGTTGGCACGGAGCCGCTCCACTTCCTCGGACAGGGCCTGTTCGGAGGTGGAGGCCTGATCGGCCTTGGATTGCAGGGACTGGAGTTCGCCACGCAACTCGGCCACGGCGCGTTCGCTCGCGGCATTGCGCTCCTCGGCATCGGCGATGGCCTGTTCGCGGTCGGAGAGTTCGGTCTTCAGCGACTGCAGTTCGGCGCGGGCCGCATCGAGGGCTTCGCTGCGGGCGCCCTCATTGGCGCGAAGGCGCTCCACCTCCTCGGATAGGGCCTGCTCGGACGTGGAAGCTTGCTTGGCCTCGGATTCGAGTGACTCAAGCTCTTGGCGCAGCTTGGCCATGGCCTGTTCACTCTCGGCACTTCGCTGCTCGGCCTCAGCCACGGCCTGTTCTCGCTCGTCCAATGTGCCGCGGAGCTGCTCAAGCTCAGCTCGCGCTCCGGCGAGGGCCTCGGATTTCTCCTCCTCGTGGACGCGGAATTGCTCGACTTGCTCTTCCAACCGCTTCTCGGCCGTTGTGGCCGCCTCAGCCTCCTGCTGCGCAGTCTGCAACTGGGCTTCCAGATCGGAAATCTGCTCTTGCAGTTGGGTTCTCTCAGCGGCATCCTGCTGGATCGCTTCAAGCCGGGAACCGATTTCGGCCGCGGCATTCTCTTGCGTGGTGAGGAGGTCTGTGAAAGCAGCGGATTCCGTTTCCGAAAGGAGAGAGCTAAGGCTCTCCAGGTCGGTGCGCGCGTCCGTGAGCCGCTGTGTGAGACGTTCATGGGACCGCGCGGCATCCTCCACCAAGCCCAGAGCCGCCAGTGATCGCGAGCGAATGAGTAGTACTTGGGCGCTGTTGGGCAGGATGTCGTCGAGTTCTTCAAGCAGACCGAGGGCGCCGACATGGTCGCCGACGTTGCCAAGATCGACCGCTCGCAGGTATTTCTCGTCAGCCTGGGTCGGAATCATCTAGGTTTCCCGTCTCAGCCGAGACCTTCGAGAGCCCCGGGTTGACGTTCGGTTCCGATCACACGTCCAGTCCTTATTGTAGTGCCCTCAAGGCCTTATAGGCAACCGGTTCGTGCATTCCGGCAAAAACCGCAGCTTACTCAGAGTTCGCAGGCCTGCGATGGAGGGGGCTAGGTATCGAGGAATGATTCGCGCTATTTCCTGGTCTGCGCCTTGCCTTCGTGGAGGTGAACCCAACTGTCGGCACGCTCGGCAAGAGCCTCGTCGTGGGTGACGAGAACGAGTGTCACGCCCTCGGAACGATTCAGTTCGAAGAGCAATTCGGTGATTTCCTGGCCCGTGTTCTCGTCGAGGTTTCCGGTGGGTTCGTCGGCGAGAACGACACTGGGTTCGTTGTACAAAGCGCGCGCGATGGCCACGCGCTGCTGTTCGCCCCCGCTGAGCATGCCGGGCTTGTGGGTCATGCGCTCGGCGAGTCCGACCTTCGTGAGGAGTTCTTCGGCACGCGGTGCGCAGACGGCTCTGCGCAGGCCCCGGCAGAGCGCGGGCATCATGACATTCTCAAAGGCCGTGAATTCGGGGAGGAGATGATAGAACTGGAACACGAATCCGATGTCGTTGTTTCGGATTCGGTTCATGGCGGCGCGTCCCATCTTGAGAAGGGGTTTGCCGCGAAACAGCACCTCGCCGCTGGTGGGCCGGTCAAGGGTGCCGATGATATGGAGCAAGGTGCTCTTCCCGACGCCGGACGGGCCACTGATGGCCAACGCCTTGCCTTCATCAACGGCGAGATCGAGCCCGCACAGGATACGCAACTCGCGCGTGCCGTCGTGGAAGGTTTTCACCAAATTCCTGCATTCAATGACGTTACTCATAGCGCAAAGCATCCACGGGGTCGAGGCGCGATGCGCTCCACGCCGGGTAGAGGGTGGACAGGAAGGTCAACACGAATGCGGACAGTGCGATGAGGGCCACGTCGCGGGGGATGATGGATACGGGGATGTGGTCAAAGTAGTAGATCACGTTGTTGAACACGTCAAGATTCAGGAGCCGGGCTACGGATCCCGCGATGATGTTCAGGTTGTGGGCGAAGAGGGTGCCTCCGACGAGGCCGAGGACGGTTCCGCCAAAGCCAATGTAGAGCCCTTCGAGCATGAACACGCGCATGACGCCGCCTGAACTGACGCCAATGGTCCGCAGAATACCGATGTCGCGGCGTTTCTCCATGACGATCATGATGAGGGTGCTGGTGATATTGAAGGCGGCCACGAGAACGATGAACATGAGGATGATGAACATGGCGACCTTCTCCTGCACAAGCGCCTCGAAGAAAGCCTGCTGACTCTCGTACCAGGTGATGGTCCGGTAGCCGAGATGCTCGCGGATGCGGTCGCCCACGGTGCGTGCAAGCCATGGGTCGGTCAGCTTCACGTGGATTCCGTCGACACCGCGTTGGCGCTTGATCTTCTCTGCCGTTCCGATGTTCACGTAGGCGTAGGCGGCGTCGAAATCGGAGAACTGGGCCTGGGAGATCCCGCTGACCGTAAGGATCTTCTGCTGGACGAAGTTGCGGCCGCGGGGGGACGGACTTTCGTTGGGGGTAATAACGGCCACGTCGTTGTCGATGTAGACGCCGATGTTCTCGGCGAGGATGTAGCCGAGCACGATCTGGTTGTCCTCGGGGAGATCGCCGTTGCCGAGTTGGCGCCCATTCTCCCGGCTGAGGTTGTCGGCCAACTGGGTCACGCCGGTCTCGCGCTCGATGTCAACGCCGTAGATGAAAGCCGGTTCGTAGTCCACGGCACGGCCGCCCGAGGCCTTGAGGACCGCCTTGATCTCGATGAAGGGACTCGCCGCGACGATCTCGGGGCACAGGGCTTCCAGTTCTTCGATGAGTTCGTAGGGATGCTCGATGGGTTCGTTCCAGGATTTCACGATCTGCAGATGGGCGTGGTTGCCGATGATGGTGCCCATGAGCTTCTCGTCGAAGCCGGACATGACGCTCATGACGACGATGAGGGCCATGATGCCCACAGCAACGCCGGCTATGGAGATGAGCGTGATGAGGCTGATGAAACGGGACTTGCGCTTCCCGCGCAGGTATCGCGCCGCCACAAACGCCTCGAACCGCATGTCGTCTCCTCTTCGGACCTACCTGAACCGGCCAGAACCAGTCACGCTCTCGTAGTCTATGCCCCGCCGGACGCGTTAAGTTCCCTAATCCTCAACGGAACGCAACTGAGGGAACAAGATGACGTCGCGGATGGAGGGCGAATCGGTCAACAACATGGCCAACCGGTCGATACCGATGCCAAGGCCGGCCGTGGGCGGCATGCCCACTTCCAGGGCCGTGATGAAGTCCTCGTCCAGGAACTGGGCCTCGTCGTCGCCCGCTTCACGCTGGCGAAGCTGGTCCGTGAATCGCTCGCGCTGGTCCACGGGGTCGTTTAATTCCGAGAAAGCATTGCCGGCTTCCAGGCAGCCCATGAAGACCTGGAACCGCTCGGTCAGTGCCGGATTGTCGCGCCGCTTCTTGGCAAGGGGCGAAATCTCCAGCGGATAGTCGTAGAGGAACGTGGGCTGGAACAGCTTCGGCTGGACCTTGGCGGACATCACTTCGTCCACAATCTTGCCGTACCCCATGGCCGGGTCCACGTCGCACCCGACACTCTTCGCGAGCCGGGCGGCCTCTTCACGGTCGTCCTTCAGCGGCTCGAGGTCGACGCCCGCGTATTCGCGGATGGCGCCAAACAAGGTCAGGCGCTTCCAAGAGCCGGCCGCGTCGATGGTCTGGCCCTGGTACTCGAACTGAAGGCCGCCCTTAACGCGTTCGATCACGGCCTGGAGCATTTCCTCGGTCTCGTCCATCAACCCCATGTAGTCCTGGTAGGCCTCGTACATTTCCATGGAGGTGAATTCGGGGTTGTGCCGGGTGTCGACGCCTTCGTTGCGGAAACACCGATTGATCTCGAAGACTCTCTCGAACCCGCCCGCGATGAGGCGCTTGAGGCTGAGTTCGGGGGCCACGCGCAGGTAGAAATCGCGGTCGTAGGTGTTGTGATGCGTAATGAACGGCCGGGCCGTCGCGCCACCGGGAATGTGATGGAGCATGGGCGTCTCGACTTCGAGAAAGCCCCGGTCGGCCAGCCATTCGCGCATGGCGTTGATCATCACCGTACGGGTGCGGAACGTGTCCATCACTTCCGGATTGGCCACAAGATCGAGGTAACGCTGGCGGTACCGGGTCTCGACATCGGTCAGGCCGTGAAACTTCTCGGGAAGCGGGCGCAGGCTCTTGGTCAGGATACTGTAGGTCTTGGCGCGCACGCTGATCTCGCCCCGACGCGTGCGGAACACGGGTCCCTCCACACCCAGGAAATCGCCAATGTCCAGGTCTTTGAGGTTCTCGTAGACCTCGTCGCCCAGGTCGTTCTTCCGCAGGAAGAGCTGAATCTTGGCGGTTTCGTCACGGAGATCGGCGAAGGCCACCTTGCCTTGATCGCGAAAGGCCACAACGCGGCCCGCCAGCTTCACCTGCACGTCGATCTGCTCGGGGTCGTCCGTGTCGGCCTCGGCCTTCTCGAAAAGGGCTCGCGCCTCGGCGACGGCGCTGCTTCGGTCGAAGGCATACTTGTAAGGTTCGTCCCCGCGTGCGCGGAGACGTTCGGCCTTGTCGATTCGGTTCTGAATCAGGTCTTGCTCGGTACTATGATGCTCTGTGTCGGACATGATCTACTCACCTTGCTCCGACCGGGTCGAACCCGGAAGGCAGTCATTGACGATTTTCACTAACGCTATGATGATGCGCACATTGGGGAAGTGCCACGCAGTGGTCAGGTGCTGGCCGCTTTCTCTCTGCGCCCCTTACGTTCAAGATTCCACTTCAGATAGGCTTCTACAAACCGGTCCAGATCGCCGTCGAGCACGCGGTCGACGCTGCCCGTCTCTGCCTCGGTGCGATGGTCTTTGACCATCTGGTAAGGATGCAGCACGTAGCTGCGAATCTGGCTGCCCCAGGCCACGTCCATCTGGCCCTCGCGCTGGGCGGCCATCTCGGCCTCGCGCTTCTGCATCTCGTCGTCGTACAGTTTCGCCTTCAAGAGCTGCAGTGCCGTCGCGCGGTTTCGATGCTGGGACCGCTCGACCTGGCAACTCACCACGTGCCCCGTGGGTGTGTGGGTGAGCCGGACCGCGGAGCTGGTTTTGTTGACGTGCTGACCGCCCGCGCCGCTGGCTCGGAACACATCCATCTTGATGTCCTCTTCGCGCACTTCGATTTCGATATCTTCGTCGATCTGGGTGAGGACCTCGATGGCGGCGAAGGACGTGTGCCGCCGCTTGGCGGCGTCGAAGGGCGAGATCCGTACCAAGCGATGCACGCCGGCCTCGGATTTCAGATTGCCGTAGGCGAAAGGCCCTTCCACGGTGAGCGTGGCGCTCTTCAAGCCGGCCTCGTCGCCCGGCTGGTAGTCAATAACCTCGGCCGAAAACTCGCTACGTTCGCAGAACCGCAGAATCATGCGGTAGAGCATTTCGGCCCAATCGCAGGATTCGGTGCCGCCCGCGCCGGGGTGAATATTCAGGATGCAAGCCTTGCTGTCGCGCGGGTCGGACAAGAGACTGGTGAGTTCAAGACGCTGGAGCTTCCCTTCGATACTGTCGGCAACTGCCCCAAGCTCCTCGCCCATGGAATCGTCGTTCTCGGACTGGGCGAGTTCGACGAGGACCTCCGCGTCCTCGATCTCGGCTTGCAGGTTCTCGGGCGCTTCGACCACGTTCTTGAAGGCCTTGAGCTTCTGCACGGTCTTCTGGGCGGTATCGGGGTCGTCCCAGAACCCTTGGTCGGTCATGTCGGCCTCAAGTTGAGCGATCCGCGCTTTGGTGTCGTCTACGTTCAGCGCCTGCCGCAACTCGTTGAGCCGGTCCGCGTAAGCCGATATGCGTGATTGTTCGTCTTCGTACATGTTCTGGTTCCATCTATGATCCCGGGTAACGGTAGACTCGTGGCGACATCAGCCACGTTCGGACGTTCACCAAGGCACGGCCATATAGTACAGGACCGGCGTCGCGAAGAGGAAGCCGTCGCACCGATCCAGGACGCCCCCGTGGCCGGGGAAGATCATGCCGGAGTCCTTGACGCCGGCGCTGCGTTTGAGGCACGACTCAGCGAGGTCGCCGATCTGCCCGATGATGGATAGCATGGCGCCTACGTGGAGGTACTTCATAAGACTCCACCCGGGCATGCCGGGCATGATGCCCTTGGAATCGAGAGCGTACAGCACGGCGACGCCCAGCAGGGCGCATAGGAAGCCCGCGACGGCGCCCTCCCAACTCTTGTTGGGACTGGCTTTGGGCGCCATTTTGTGGCGACCGAATGCCGATCCAAAGAAGTAGGCGGCGGTGTCGGTCAGAACTACGGCTGTGAAGAGGACCATGACAAGGCCGGCGCCGATGTGGCGTCCGCCGTCGTAGAGGCCATGGAGCAGGAGGACATGGGCACCGAACCAGCCCAGATAGAACACGCCGAAGGCGGTGGTGCCCAGGCCGGCGACAGAGTGTCTGCCGCGGACGATGTGTAGGGCCGACACAAGAAGGCATCCGCCAAACAGCATGAAATTGACCAGGGTCACGCTCTGGAGGTAGCCGCTCAATGTGATGAGGGTTCCGCCGATGATGCCGCCGATGGTCTCGGGCGAGATCTCGCGGGCGCGCACGATGGCGTAGTACTCGTAGAGGCCGACGGCTACCAGCAGCCCGATCAGGAAAGCGAATCCGGGTCGAAGCCCTGGCACCCAAGTGAACACCAGGAAGGCGGTCAACATGGTGAGCCCGGTGACGGTGCGGACAAGGAGTTTTCGGGGGGATTTGCCTTTGCTCATGGGTCTACCGTCCGCCGAATCGGCGCTGCCGCGCCTGGTATTCGATGATGGCTTTGACCAGGTGCCGCCGCCGGAAATCGGGCCACAGAACGGTGGACGGCACGATTTCGGCGTAGGACAACTGCCAAAGCATGAAGTTGCTGATGCGCATTTCGCCGCTGGTCCGTATCAGGAGATCGGGGTCGGGCAGTTCCGGCAGATAGAGGCGCTGAGCGAACTGGTCTTCGTCGATGTCGTCGGGGTTGAGGCGTCCGGACTTCACATCCCGCGCGAGCGCCTTGGCGGCGTCGGCGATTTCGGCGCGGCCCCCGTAATTGATAGCCACATTGAGTATCATGGACTTGTTGTTGGCGGTAAGCTGTTCGCTGCGATCCAGATCGGCCTGCACGCGGTCGGACAGTCCTTCACGCCGCCCCATGATGGTGACGCGGATGTCTTCTTTGTGAATGCTGTCGAGTTCAAGGTTGATGTACTTTCCGAGGAGCCGGAACAGAGCCCCCACCTCGTGTTTCGACCGACGCCAGTTCTCCGTGGAGAAGGCATAGAGGCTGAGCACGCCGATCCCGAGTTCGCGGGAGGCTTCGATGACGGCCCGCACGCTCTTGGCGCCGGCTTCGTGGCCGGCCGGGCGCGACACGCCCTGACGCTTGGCCCAACGGCCGTTTCCATCCATGATAATGGCAATGTGGCGTGGTAGCCGCGCCATGTCGATTTCGGTGGTGGAACCCATCTGTTGCCCCAGGGGCATCCCCTCTTCAAAAGGATACCGCGGAACGGCGGCAAGCACCTGTCCGCGGCATCACTAACGGTCAATTCGAGTACGGCATGCCGCCTATACTGCCATGATCTCTTCTTCTTTGGTCTTCAGTGCGTCGTCAATCTTGCCGGTGAACTCATCCGTGATCTTCTGGATCTCGGCGGTCAACTTGTGGGCGTCGTCCTCGGGGATGTCGCCGTCCTTCTGGGCGCTCTTCACCACGTCGACCTGGTGACGGCGGACGTTGCGCACGGAGACGCGGGCCTCTTCGGCGTGCTTGCCCACCATCTTGGCCAGATCCTTGCGCCGCTCCTCGGTCAGTTGCGGAATGGGAAGGCGGATTACGTTGCCGTCGTTGGAGGGCGTAAGATCCACGGGTGATGCCATGATGGCCTTCTCAATCGCGCCGAGTTGGGTCTTGTCCCACGGGGTCACGAGGAGCATTCGCGCCTCGGGAGCCGCCACGGTGGCCACCTGATTGATCTTCATCTTTGCGCCATACACCTCGACGTCGACGCTGTCCAGCAGGCCGATGGAAGCGCGCCCCGTCCGTATGGTCGTCAATTCATGCTGGAAGGCTTCCAGGCTCTTCTCCATTTTGGACCGGGCTTCTTTGGCCAGCGCGTGTTCCATGGGTCATTCTCCTCTTACAATCGTGCCGATGGGCTCTCCCTGAATCGCCTTAATGATACTGCCTGGCTGTGTGAGATTAAAGACCAGGATGGGAACCTTGTTCTCGCGGCACAATGAAATGGCCGCGGCGTCCATCACCTTCAGATCCCGGTTGAGGGCCGTGGTGTAGGTGAGTTCGTCGAATCGCTTG